>JBJKSS010000135.1:0-3378 GCA_046703745.1 Spirochaetota bacterium | reverse complement strand
GATAAACCTGGCGAAAGAGGACGCAAGGTATATCCTGCCGCTCTCCACGCTGACACAGGCCGGCATGACTGCAAATGCCCGGACACTCGAAAGAATTATCAAGAAGCTGAATTCAAGCCCGCTTGAGGAAGCCAACGAACTGGGCAGGAAGCTGTTCGAAGCCGTTGACGGATATGCGCCATCACTTATAAAATACACAAAACCCGCCGTATACGACAGGGACACCTACACCGAAATAAAAAAAATCATGGGTGCTGTTCCGCCTTCTGAAGAATCAATCGGGGTAAAACTCGCCAGCATCGATGAAGACCTTGAAGACAGGATTCTTTCTGCATTACTCGTGAAGGTTTCCGGTTCAGGTTATGATGCGGCGATGAACCGCGTGAAATCATGGGATAATTCAAAAAAAGAAGAGCTGTTCAACACATGCATAAAACACCTTAATTCGTATGACCCATTGTTAAGGGAATTTGAAATGGGGGAAACGGTATTCAGCCTTGTAATATCGGCAACATGCTATGCCCAGCTTAAACGGCACAGGATGGCGACCATCATCGACGGAGAGTATTCCCCCTCGCTTGGAATCACAGTACCGGACTCGATAATCCAAACCGGCTGCGATGGATTCTTCATGGAAAAAATTTTAAAAATAAACAGGCTTTATGAAAGGCTCAGGCCGTTAAAGGGGCCGGCAGCAGATTATATACTGTCAAACGCACACAGGAAAAACATAATACTCAAATGCAATTTCAGGGAACTTGCGCACATCGCAAGGTTGAGGTCGGATATGCATGCACAGTGGGACATAAGAAACATTTCGGATAAAATGATTGAAATTTTCAAAACACGCTTCCCACTTTTCGGCAGGGTGCTTTGCGGCAAACATGAATTCAGGGACAACATGATTGAATAAAATTCAATGAATAGCCGGGTTTTCGATTTCCCGGCTATCGTTCTGATTATTTGGCAATCAGTTACTGCTTAACACTGCCACAGCCGCCCCGGATCAGACAATCATATTTTATATTATTCTTTATCAAAATGGATTTGATATCCTTGATTATGTCACCGCCTGACTCCATGATTTTAACGAGGTAATATCCCAGAATATTTCTGTCTTCCGGATAATCAAAATCGACTACCAGAAGCAAGCCGCCCGGCCTCAAGACTCTCAACATTTCAGCCAGGGCCCTTTCTCCGTCCGGATAGCCGGTAAACGCCATTGTATTAATAACGGTGTCAAAAAAATTATCAGGATAGGGAAGTTTCTCAACATTACCCTGTATTATTCTGACAGGGTTGACTATTCCGGCAAGCTTTTTCCTGGTTTTACTAACCATTTTCAGGTTATAATCAACACCATAAGCTTCATAATTTTTTGCATATTTTTTCATCAAATAACCGCTTCCAAAAGACACTTCCAATATTCTTTTCCCCTTAATATAGGGAATAACCGATTTTATCCATTTTTTCCAGAATGGAAAAACAAACATGAAAGCATCATAAAAAAATGACATAAAATCATACGATTTATTCATTTTTTCAGTATACCCATATCCGTCTTCCGGCAATCTTGAATAAACTATTTTTTCCTTTTTTATTTTAAGCATAAATTTCCCCTTCTTTTATAAACAGCATTAATAATATAAGTATGTTATTAAATAATAAGGAATTTAATAAAATTATGATATGGCAAATATCAAACAGGAAATACCGGAAAATTATTCCGCCATCAAGCGGCACTTATCTACCTGTGCCTTCTGGAATCATAATGACCACGGCCATGAAAATCTCTGTGATAGTTCCTGTGATCATGATAATAATTTCTGTGATGAAAATCCCTGTGATGATAGCCTCTCCAGCCATGGTGCTCCCAATATCCATCGTATTTCCAATCCCGCCAGTGGCCCCACACGTCTCCCCAGTCCAATACAATAACATCCGAAGGAAAACCCCTCCAGTGAGGCGGAAGATCGACAACAGCAGCCGGAACATCATCAGGGTCTATCATGTCCCAGGGCCCAGAATATATGTCGGACCTGTACCAGTTATCATGCCATGGCCGCCACCAGTATCCGTCATAAAAAAACAGGTCATTATCATCTTTTGAAACATAATATACATATGTATGAGGTATAAGTATCAACTCAGGTTCTGATTCAAAAACCAGGCCGGGCGGTACGACAATTACAACCGCATTATTCTTCTGAATGCCTATGGCCAGAAAAACAAAAACCAGAATAAAGAATAAATAATAAGAGAACTTTGAAATCCTTTTTCCCATCATGATACTCCTTACTTAGTTAAATTTAGTATTACATTATATATCATGTCCGAAAATTTACAATAAAAAAATAAAATTTATGAAAACAGGGGCGATCCCCTATGAGGGGGCCCGATGATTAATGTTTATCTGGCACTTGCAGGAGTAGTCATGCTCTCAACAGGCAGTTTTTCCATGGGCTTTAGAATGATTAAAGGGCAAAAAAACACACATGGTTTATGACCCCGGATTACTGCCGGTTCGGTCTGTTATTTTCGGCGGATCCTCCGGGTTGAATCCCTGTTCGGCTATCACATGGTTTACGACCCTTAAGACGGTCTTGTTGAGGTTCTTGTTCGGCACATGATATTCATACCTGCCGAAATTTATCCTTGTCCCGAAAAACGCCGTTTCTTCGATTACAATCATGCTGTCGGCTGACGGAAGCATCTGGATGGAGTATTCGGATTCCTTATCCCTGCACGATTTCATATCCGCCGTCAGCTTGTTTGCAATAATCACAAGCTGATCCTTTGTATATTTGGCCAGCTCGGGGTGCATCGACTTGCCGAATTCGCGGCTCTTTATCTCCTCACGCACCTTTACAATATTTTCTTTGTCAACCTCGATTTTTTTTTGCACCCTGCTATAGTTTTCGACCCTGGCCGGATCGACGCCGATCATTATGCTGGTTTTGACATTATATATGTTGCCAAGTTTCCTGCACCATAATACCCTGCCGATAACTGCGTTCCCCCCGAGAAGCTCGGCGTGCTTGCCCCTGATGATAACATCGCCGAATACAACGATATTCGAATTCAGAATCGCATCTTCAACATAGAGGTTACCCAGGCAGCGTACCGTCGCACTCTCGATGAATTTCACATGGATATCAGCGCCGGATTCTATTACGCCTTCGTTGCCCGCATTTATGCCCGATTTCAGGACTATGTCGCCCTTTGCAGCAATTTTTACCTTGCCGACGAATTCGCCTATCTGCACCGATCCTCCTGCCTTGACAGAAAAATAATCCGTAACCGTGCCATGTATTATGACTGAACCGTTAAAATCGATATTACCTGTGCCGTAATCGACATTCTTCAGATTGATTACAG
>JBJKSS010000134.1:0-17691 GCA_046703745.1 Spirochaetota bacterium | reverse complement strand
GATAAATTATCACCGACAACCCTGCCTTTGTCCGGCAGCTGCATAATGCTCAAGGTCGTTGACGGATTTGTCACATCATAAATAAAATTAAATTTTTCATACCAGTTTGTCCCGTCATCTGCCGTTACAAGGGCATAAATATAATGGTCGCCTTCGCTTGACGGCGCCGGGATATTGTATGCCCAGTTTGTTGTGCCTGCTGCAGAATATCCCGTTGACAGATCCCCATCCACTGCCGAGAATTTTACACTCTGCACATTTGCGCCTCCTCCTGCTGCGGTTCCGGATGCGGCCAACCCCGAAGCATTCAAATAACCCTTGCTTAAGTCGGCAGATGCGATAGACGGAAGGGCCGCATCCCTTGACAATGAAATCGTATTGGTAACTTCGTTTCCTGCCTTGTCCCTCAGTTTGTACCACAGGTAAACCGGGTTATTTGTATAGCCGTGCAAATCACATTTTAAATAATCACCAATTGCAAGGGTCTGCAATCCTGCAATATCATCCAGGCCGGATGAGGTGCCGAGTTTGACCTGTATAACAGAGCCGGACAGATCGTTGTTATCCGTTGCATCCAGCTTGATCCAGTATAATGCCGAATACCCCGGGTTTGACGACTGCGTTGCCGGGGAATAATCCCTTGAAGTATATTTAAAATCTGGAGCCGGCGGAACAGAATCAATATTTACCTTAATGGGTTTGTCCGTATAACCGCCGGATTTGTCAATTGCCCTGTAAATTATATAGGACTGGGGTGCGGCAAATGTATAATTTAAATTAAATGATTCACCGGTATTTGTACCGGCAAAATCTTTATAGGCAATCAAACTGTCGCCTGAGCCTATGGCATTATCGGCGCTCAGATAAATTTCAATCCTTTTGACTCCCTTATCCATATCGTTGCCGTCGTTGTCGGTAATATCGCCGGTGAAATTGCAGTTTGCCGTGATAAAAACATTATCTGCTGCCGGGGAGCCGTTGATATACAGATTCGATAATACAGGTGTATATCTTGCGAGCCTGATGCTGTCAATCAGTAAGACATGCGAACCGTCCGGCACTGCGGCATTAAGGGCCCTGTCCTTGACGATCAAATTAACCTTGTACAAGCCGTCTTTTTGCAGAGCTGGGACATTCCAGTCATAGACCCAATCCGATATTGCACCGTTGATCCTGTGGCTCGAACCGTCAACCACATTTGTAACCTCCCCTGTAGCCTTGTTTTCCAGTGTGATCTGGATATTGTCGCTTGTCAGCCCCGATGAAGGATTCATGTCCGAGCATACCCCGGCGAAATGAACGGTCGTCCCCGCCGGATAAATTGCTCCTGCAGCAGGGGCGGTTAGATTACCATAGGGCTTTTGTGTGTCTACAAAAAGATTCCTGACAGAGGTATTCTCCTTGTTGATTTCATCCCTGGCCCTGACGCTCACCACAATTGGTCCTTCCCCGAAAGTCGCGGTATTAATTGTGTAGCTGAATGTCGCATTTGACGTATTCAACCCGGTAACGCTCACGCCGGAGCTCGTCCAGTCCTGTGTATAATTGTTGCTTTGAAGTTTGATCTCTATTGATGAGACTTTTCCGGTGGTTTTTTCAACCGTACCGCTTACTACGGAATTTAAATTAATGGCATCGTTTTCGTTTTGTGAAGTAATATTGATAATGGGCAGATCGGGGTCTATATAAAAATGAATTACATTGGCATCGGCCGGCTTGTTGTATGTTGAAGGTTTATTGTAAATGTCATACGCTGTATATTTGAGAATATACTCACCCGTTGTATAGGGAGTTGTGTCGAATTTATACGACCAGGATGTTGTGCCGGAAGCATTGAATGTATCGAGTTTGGTTGTCCCTGTAGCATCCCATAATTCAAGGACGATATTTTTTACAGCATCATCATCCTGGGCGTCACCCGACAGGGTGAAAATCCCGTAAATTTTATCATTTTCAACAAGGTTGTTTAGGTGGATAACCGGCGTATCGGCATCCTGATCAATATTCAACGTTCTGGTCAGCACCTTTGTATTGCCTGCATTATCCGTTATGGTTACGGTCAACAACCTCGAATCCTGCGCTATGCCCGAGGAATCAAAATCGTATGACCAGTTTAGCAGATCGTTTGGAGTTACATCCCCAATACCCTGGATATTCAATGATACCGATTTTATTCCGCTATTGATCAAACCGTTATCAACAGCAGTTCCCTGAAGCTTGATGGTCTGGTTTAACCCGCTGTTTGTTGCTGAAGGATAATCTATCGTACCTGAAGGCGGCGTATTGTCAATATTAAAAAGAATGCTGTTTATTACCTGGTTGCCAAAATTATCCGTGGCCCTTACATAATACTTGATCTCACCTCCGTTGGGCATGGCGGCATTTGTATCAAAAGCCTTGCTGAAATTTACGCTTGCCCCAGGTGTTATAGACGCTGCAGTATAGGACCCGCTGTCACCCGCCTTTACCTCCACGGTCTGGATCGTTCCGGTAGCAGAAGTAATGGTCGCCTGGATATTAATTGTTCCTTTCTGCCAGCTTCCATAAGCCGGGCTGGTAAAAGTTATCACGGGGAAATTGCTGTTAATTAAAAAATAATGCAGAGCCGTATATCCCGAGTCATTACCATCAATATCCACAGCCTTCACTTTTACAACGTAAAGGCCATCGGCTAATCCGTTTAAATTTTTACTGAATATCTGGTATGTTTGGGGGCTGGCGGAAAAATCCAGCGTCTCTACCATTGCATTGGCATCAGGATCAGTGCTTTTTTTATACCATAACACAATCGATTTGATTCCTGAGTCATCATTTGCGCTGCCAGTAATGGTAAAATCACTCGAATATGTTTTTGCCGAAGCTTCGGTGGTTTCGGCAGGACAACTCAATGATACATCGGGATTGCTGTCCTGAAAATCCAGGTTTAAGGTTTTTTCCGCCCATGCTTTAGAATATTTGCCGCTTACATCCATTCCCCTTATTCTCAAAATGCAGTCGCCGGATAAAAAGCCGAAATTATTTTTAAGAATGACCGAGTTTATTTGGAATGAATAGCCGGTTTCGCCTGAACTTAAATCAAGTGCAATATTTATTGTGCCTGACAACATGACCGAGGGATTTGACTTGCTGACAAGCTGCCATTCGATCAGGGACACATTGGCATCATTAATCAGGGTCACATTCGTATTGAATGCCGTTGTTATCGGTACGTTCCCCGGAGGATCATTGATAATAATAACCGGCCCGTAATTATTCAAAATCAGGGTGATATTCTGAAAACTGCTTTTCCCGGATTTGTCATAAGCGGTGACCCTGAAAATGTTGCTGCCGTCGTCATAACTTCTTGTATCAAGGGTGAAGCTCCAGCTTTTACGGGAAACATTTGCATCGCCGATATGGCTTTCTGCCGATTTGCCGGCACCGTCAATATATAAATAGGAAATGCTTACCCGGGTTACCTTTTTATCATCATTGCATGCGCCGCTTAATGTCACAACGCCGCTAATCATGTCGTTGTTTTTAAAACTTGTTATGCTGATCGTCGGGGGTTTTAAATCGGGATTTTCACCAATACCGCTTACCGGGTTTTGGGTACAGGTGAGATAAAACAAAAGGGATGAGGCAAATAAAAATATTGAAAAAATGAATAATGATTTTCTGAATTTATTTTTTCCCATATATCAAATCCTCTATCTAACAAGCCGTGCAATATAAATATAATTATTGGCCTTATATGCAATTACCGGCCAGTTATTATCTGCATACCACCTGATAACGGTATTTTCAGAATTAACCGGATATGGAGAAGGCACACTCATGTATTCCCAGTTGGATTGATTTGCAAGATTTGCCTTGTTCACCGTTGTTCCTGTGAATCTTGCAAGATGCAAGGCTGCATTGGTGCCGATCTGCGAATTATTTATATATGATATGTAAGGCTCATTGGAACTGTCAAGACAGATCGAGGTATCAAACCCGGTAATGCCGTCATTTGCTTCCGTTTCCAGGGAAATAAATCCCGGAGAATTATCGTTCACATTATTCATGACGCCGTATGACAAACCCTTATTACTGTTTTGATAGGAAATACTTATCAAATTGTTGTTGTCAATGGCCAGCTTGCAGTATTTCCCGCCGTTATCCAAAACCGTATTGGTGAAGCTGCCGTCTCCGGGACTATAGGTTGAAGTATTGTACCCCAAATTCAATTTGTTGTTGCCCGAAGTATAGTACACAATCACCGGATAACCTGCACTTGTCATCGAAACGCCGTTCCATGGCCCCGGGTTGTTAAGGTTATTAATCCTCGCTGCTGTAACGGCATTGTTGTTCCCGGGCGAACCTGCCGGATCATAATTTGTCAAGGCAGCCGAAGCAAGGAATAGAGCGGGTACAGGGTTTGCGGCCCTGGAATCATCATCATAAATTGCCAGGTATAAATACCCATTGCCACCGCCGGTTTGATAAATTGCCATACTGCCGTATTTTGACGTATCGAACTGGTTTGTTGCTTTTGCGGTTGTTTTTATCGGAGTATAATGGTTGCCCAAACCGGCTCCGCCCGATGCCCCGGAATAGTTGGTTGTGTCGGTGTTTAAAGTCGGCTGGATAACCGTGGTTTCTGTACCGGTCCATTCATCATCGCAGGACGCTGTGTACCTGTTATTACCATAAACAGCGTTGGCGGTAAACCACATCGGATCCACAACTCCGTAAGTGTTATAGGCAGTTGTTGCATCCTCATCTATCCTGTAGGTACAGTAATCATTCGGTGCACCGGTATATTCCGGGGAGACCTGATGGTCACGCGCGAAAGTAACGAAAGCCTTTCCATCCGGCCTCAGGCTCATGTCAATGCTTCTTGAATCCAGCGTGTCATAATCGTCACCCACCCTGTCGAATTTCCAGACATAAAGGGCAACTGCCGTAGAATTAAAGTATGTGCTGCCATCCGAGCGGCTCACATAAATATTTCCCGACTTGCCCGTCGTGTCATTCGCAGGGATCGTAACCCGTATCTGGTTATTACTTATTATGGTTGTACCCAGGGTATTCGGGTTGTTAAAGAAAACAACCGGGTGCTGATTCGTACTGTCAAGGTTATACCCGTTGATATTTATGGTAGTTCCCTGGGCAAGCGAGTATCTCCTGTTTTCAAAATTCGCCCAGTTCCCTGCCTGGTAGAATTTTGCATCATAAACCGGATAACTGCCCTGACTGGTTGAGGTTATGGACTTAATATACGGGACAACATTTTTGTTTACAGAATCAGCGGCCTGATTGTCCGCCTTATCGATCGCCCTGACCTGTACATTCAACTGGCCGGCCCTGGCAGGCAATATATTCAAATCTTCCGTATCAACATCGTATGTCCATGTCCATGGATTGCCTGATCCGCTTTTTTGAACAATGTTGGCTTCGGGTACATCTGCCCAGGCGAGATTGCCGACCTTGATCTGGAGTTTGATATCGGCCTTGTTGAAACTGTCTTTAAAATTATCTGTATACGTCCCTGAGAATACTACCTTGCCTGACAGGTTATTATAATCTGTTGAAACATGCCCCGATCCTGATTTCTCTGTAACGATATTGTCGATTGCTACAGCAGGAGGATCTACGTCCACAATAATATTCTTTGACAAAATATTCTGGATCCCGCTGCGCATTGTCCTTATTCTTACAGTGTGATTTCCGGAAGGCATTACGGTTTTGGCAAAAGACTTGCTGTATGTCCCGCCGGTAAAAGGCCCCGCAACTTCCTGTTCTGCCTGATTATCAAGTTTTATCCAGAGTTTGTTGATATCCGTATCAACCGTACCGGATACTTCCAGCGTGTTGTTGCCTGGTATTGCATCGATCACATCGCTCAGATAAGGATCATTTGTTAAGGACATGGTAATGTTGGGCAATGTTCCGGACTTGGAGATTGTAAACTCTCCGGTTTTCTGGTTTCCGGCCGCATCCTGGCTCTTTATAAAAATATGAAGCGGGCCCTGGTTTATATAATCGAAAACATATAAATAGTTGTTGAAAACAGCGGTTTATTCCTTTTGCCCGTTATAAACCTGGGAATTAAAATATGACCATCCCAGAATTTCCGTGCCGTTATTAGTTGTGATCCTGAATTGCGGATTATCGCCAACCAGCGAAAACTGGTCATCAACAGTAACTGTAAATCCGAGGTATGTGGAATAATTTGTTATCGCAGGAGAATAATCAAGAGTATAATATACCGGTGCAGATATTACAGGTGCAGTATTGTCCGTTGTTATTGACCCGGCCGATTTTGTGCCGGTTAACCCGCTTGAATCCGTTACCATGAATGAAATTGTATGGATGCCATCGGCCAGAGCGGAAGTATCAAGATTAAAATTATCATTAAATGACAGATCCGCCGCCGGGTTGTGATTTATTGTTGCCTTTACTGCCCCGTCTACCAACATATCAACCTTGGCAATTCCATTGCCGCTTGCAAGGGTTCCCCTGTCCTGGCCGGTAACATTAAACGAAACTGTCCCCCTGTAAAAATCTTTCGTTGCAAAAGTAATTGAGTTGACAACCGGCGGATAGGCATTTTTGATTATGTTTACTTCATCGGCCATTACCGGGACGGAATTCGTGTTGTCTTTTACATACAGCCTGATGGCATAACTGCCGTCAGGTATTGCCGAATGGTTCCATCTATAGGTAAAATTCTCGGCTGTTGAAGGCATTACATAGTTGCCTGTACCATCAGTGAATGCCTTGATTGTTGACAGGTATGAACCGTTTTTCCATAATTCCAGCTGGGTTAACCCCAGGTTCAACGGATAGGCTGTGCCCTGGGACGGAGTATCATTCATCCCTCCCTTTATAAGGATTTCAGTGGGTTCCGAATCAATATCGATTATATGATTGTCCTCCGGATAGGTAATCGAGCCTGTTGGATTATGATTATCAAGGTTGATTGTAACATATTTATAGGTCATTAATCCTGTTTCATTGGTAGCCCTCAGTGTAAATAGATGAGGATTATTACCCCACTGGTCATCTGCCCAGTCAATATTGGTTCCTGTCAACCCCGTGTCTGCACCGCTGCCGTTTAATGTAAAATTAAAAGTCCAGACATTTTTACCGCCTTCGGGTGCTGCAGGAGTCAATGTAATGTTCCTGGACTGGGTGGTTGAATTATTATCAATATACGATATTATAAAGCCCTGGATATTGTTGTTGCTTTTTACCTTGCCTGTAAAATTAATCATATTTCTCATATAAGTGTCTGTTACGGGTTGTGTTAAGTCTATTTCGGGAACATTGTTATCAACCTGGAAATTGAATGTAACCTCAGGTGCGGTTTTTCCGTGCCAATCCGTGCCGTCTATTTTTATTGTATAAGTTTTTCCGTCGGTCAAAGCCGTAGTATCTATGATTGTTGACATATTGGGGAAACCGCTGGTAGCTTTTGTATAGCTCTTGGAAAGTCCCGCAACAGGTGCTGCACCGTCATATATTGAGATATAACCGGTCATATCCTTGGCCGGAAAATCATCGTCATCCATAGACGCCAGTATGGATAAATTCCCGGAAACTTTTTCACCGCTGGAAGCCGGAGGAGGATCAAGCAGCACGACCTTGGGAATATCCGTAGAAGGATCAATAGTCAGATGTATGCTCTGTGTTGTCGTGTTCCCCGCCTTGTCGCTGACTCTTACTTTGAACAACGCACTTTGAACCCCGTTTGTTACATGGAATTTTGTTTCAATATCACTTGCATCCGTGCTGACAACATAACTCCACAACTGAACGCCGACAGCATCCTGCCAGCTATTAATTGCCGGATCTGAGTTGAATATTTCAACCTTGTCGCCGAGGCCCATACTGTCATAAGCGGTTCCCGAAAGCGTTACGGCCCCGTTGACAACCTGATTATCCGTATGGGATATTATGGCTATCTGCGGCGGCGTTTTGTCTATATAAAAAGTTCTTGTTACCTCGTATATCTTGTCCGCCTTGGCAGCCTTTAAACGCACCGTTATGGCACCATCCGTAAAGCCCTTGGAATACAGTGAGTTAAAGTTTATTACCGCAGAATAAACAAATCCGGTCTGGCTCATTGCACCCCAGGGATCCCAACCCGTATCCACGCCGTTTTGTGTCACCTTGTAATCAACCGCTGCATCATCAAAATCACACTGTGCCTCAATGGTAAAATTGCCATTCAGATATTTTGCGTTTAACGGTGTGTTCCCCGCCGGTGCGGATGTAGAATCCAGAATTTGAAGGTATGGTATGGAGTTATCTATTTCAAAATTGGATGTTACAACATCCGATTTATTGCCTTCATTGTCAATGGCCCATATTACAAGTTTAAATGTCCCGTTTGCCAGGCCCAGACTTGATGTGTCAACGGTCTCACGGAATGTATAAAGACTTTCATTGTTTGCATTTATTGTCTGATCAGCCGGGAAAATATCCGTATTATCCAATTTTTTTATATTGTAGCATATTTTGCTTACGCCATTATTATCACTTGCATATCCATAAATAATCAATTGCCTGGAAATTTGTGTGGATGAAGTTGGCTGTTCCAGTGTCAATACAGGCGTATTGGATACCGGCGAAAGATCGATGTCTTTTTCAAAAGTATCCGATTTGTTGCCGAAAGTATCATAAAAATATACCCTGATTGTATATATCCCGGCAGGATTATTGCCTGTATTGTAATTATAGGACCAGATTTCATCCGTCAATTTGGTTAATTTACCGCTGGTAATCAGACCGGGGTTATCTTTTTTAAATATTGTGAATTGATCTGAGCTTGACACCGGATTTACTGCATTGGGCGTATTGTCCATGACTGAAAATTTAAACATTATGTTACCCTTATAGGGGGCCCCATTATTGTCAGGGATTTTATCCGAATTAGGATAAATCATCGATATTACCGGTCCCTGGGTATCTATATTCAAATTTAAATAGGTAGTTGTTTTTTTGCCGGATTTATCAGTAACAGTTATTGTAAACCTGTGGCTATCCATTGTTAACCCGGAAGCATCAATATCAACGGTCCAGCTTGATGTTGCACGAAATTCTTTCTTTTTTAACCCGGGGGACTCAATAGTGATTCTGTCTAATTTTTTATCATCCCAGGCAGTACCCTTGATTGTAAAAAACTTGCCCACAGTTGCCGCATTGGCTGGAGATGTGACTGAAATCTTCGGATTTTTAACATCTGCATTATCACCTACACCATATAAGGGGTTTTGGCATCCCGCCAGATATAACAGTATGATAGAAAATATGGAGATTAAAAAAAATAAAATAATTGTTTTTTTCATTACTAAAAAAACCAACCGTTTCCTGGAAAATTCAAAACTAAAATCTATATATTTATAAAAATAGTATTTCCTCTGCAAAACTTTTGCCAAAAACACCATTTTATTCGTAAAAAAACATAAATTTTGCGCTTTTTATATACTTTTGTGAATTAATTTACATATAATATATATTTTATAATATTTATCATCAAATTTCAAATTTAATTAATGCGTTATTACTGTTAATTTCGTTAACAAACGACATAAAATTAAATTTCTCTGCTTCCCTGAATATTAACCAATTGATATTTGTAACTTTAAAAAAAATCAATAAACACTTTCAATGTCCATCAGAAATAATTTCATTCGTAAAACGGAACCTTTACCGATAATACAATATTTTCATTAAAAAAGGAAACAAAATTTATGCCTTTTGCATAGAGGCAGTGGTGCAGGATTTTATCAGTATCCAACTTGTTGTACAGCTTGTCCCCTCTTATAGGATAGCCGATAAAAGCAAGGTGGACCCTGATTTGATGTCTGGCGCCTTTTTTTATTTTTACTTCCAGAAAAGAGTTGCTGCCTGAAGCCATGATTTTTCTCCAATGCGTAACGGCATTCCGCGGCTTTCCCCGGAATTTAGCCCCGCCGGCAGCGCAAACCATTTTTCGTACATCGGAATGATGATGGGCAACGGGAACATCGATGGTTCCATGGTCTTCAGGCGGCACCCCGTCAACCATGGCGATATAAATCTTTTCCATCTTCCCCTCATTCATCTGCATGGAATAATACCCGAATGATTCATCGCTTTTTGCAAAAAGCAGCAAACCGCCTGTCTCATTGTCAAGCCTGTTTAACAGCCCCCCCTCTTGGGGTTTGTAGCCGTTTACGGCTTTCAGGGCAGGATAATCATCGAAAACAACGGTGCAAAAATCTTCAATCTTGCCCGGAGCCGTTGCAATGCCCTGGGGCTTATCAAATACAATTATCGATTCATCTTCATATACAATTTTTAACCCGCTCACAATCCTGACACCTTTTTCAAATTTTTAGCCAGCTTGCTTTTTATCCTGTTGAGATATGCGGCTATTGTGCCTTCCTGCATACCAAGCTTTAATCCGACCCATCTGTTTGAGGGATATATTTTAAAACTTTTATATTCATCTTCAAGCTTTTTCTTGAATTTTTTATTCGCGTCGTTCAGCAGGATCAGTTTCTCTCTTGCGTCTTCATTGAATTCTTCGGAAATTTTCTTCTCCAGAAGTAATTCCTTCATGAACCTTTTTTCAATCTTGTGCCCCAGGATTTTCCTTCTTTCCATTTTCTTGAGAATGATTTCAGCGGTTTCATTGATATCTGCATTAATCAGTTTGTATCCGTATTTATGGGCCAAAACTTCTTTTTCCTTTCCCGAAAGTATTTCCAGGCTGCTTTTTATTTCCTCGTTGTCATCTTTATCGTTGTCATAATTTTCACTTTCATAATATAATTTATAATTCCAGTATGATTCAAAGTCAAAAAATTTATTTTCTTTCCTGTTTTTTAATCTTAAAAAAGTAATGAAATTTCTTTTCAATACTGTTATAAGCCAGGTCTTGAAATTTGCTTCCCCTGTATTTTTATACCCCTTCAGGATCCTGTCTATTTTGGAAATTACGCAGGCATAAAAATCATGCCTGATGTCTTTGTCATAACATCTGAAAAACGAGGGAATACTTAAAATAACGGAATTAAGTCTTGATAATAGTTCCCTCTTGGAAAGATAACCTTTTTTAAATTTCATTACATCTGCCAATAAGTCTGTTTTCATCATAAATCTCCACTTTTATTATTTTTTCCAAGCATTTGTCAAATTTCTACCAGTCCAATATGTTTGCTGCCGGCATAAAACCATATTGTCTGTTTTTCAAAAAAGCCCCGTTTAATCATTCAAAATTGCGAGAAAGTTTTTTTCACTTTAAGAATAATTACAGCCGTCGTCTTTTTGAAATGCAATATAAAATTTTTTTTTAAAAAAAATTTACAAATTAATTAAACTATATAACTTTTAATTCAACGATTTTGCATTTTGGCCAGATTGATAATATCAGCCAATACCGGTGCATAAGTTTTTCAAAATAATTGCTCTAAAAAATGGACAATTTTGTTTTTTTCTAGTATTATAAATTCATCAAATAATAAATAATTTGGAGCAAAAATGATTTTATCCTGCCTCGATATGGAAGGAGTATTATTCCCGGAAATCTGGATAAATGTTGCAGAGAAAACAAATATCCCTGCATTAAAATTAACAACCAGGGATATCAGCGATTATGACGAATTGATGAATCACAGGCTTAAAATTTTGAAAGAAAACAAGATCAGGCTTGAAGATGTCAAGAATGTGATTAAAACGCTCGAGCCTCTTCCCGGGGCAAGTGAATTTCATGATAAATTAAAGGAAAAATTCCAGATAATTATTCTATCCGACACCTTTTACCAGTTTGCCATGCCATTAATGAAGCAGCTGGATTATCCGACTTTATTCTGTCATAATCTGATGGTAGGCAATGACGGATTCATAAAAGGCTACAGGCTGAGGATGAATGATTCCAAAAAAAATTCGGTATTAAGGTTAAAGGATCTGAATTTTAAAATTATAGCATGCGGTGACAGCTATAATGACATTACAATGCTCAAATCGGCAGACAGGGGCATATTGTTCAAGCCCCCGCAGAATGTAATTGATGAATATAAGGATTTTGCAATTGCCCATGATTATGACAGGCTCTGGGAATTATTCCTTGAAGCTGAAGACGAATTGTTGAATAAAAATAATTTGAGCGAATGCATTGGATGATGTAATCGGCAAAGCAGCAGAGTTAATCCGATCCTCGGGCAAAATCGCGGTTTTTACCGGGGCAGGCATCAGTACAAGCTGCGATATACCGGATTTCAGGGGCGAAAACGGCCTTTACAGCATTGTTAAAAAAAAATACAATCTTCCTTTTCCTGAAGCAATTTTTGACATCGATTTTTTTGCAGAAAACCCCTCGCCGTTTTTCGATCTTTCGAAAGATTTTTTTTCCGATGATGTGCACCCGTCGCTTTCGCACAGGTTCATAGCATGGCTTGAGGAACAGGGGAAAATATCCGTGGTTGTTACCCAGAATATTGACATGCTGCATGAAAAAGCCGGAAGCAAAAAGGTTGTAGCCTGCCACGGGACTTATGCTGCCGCGCACTGCCTTAAATGCGGCAAACCTTACACATTTGAAAATATAGAAAACCGGATGAAAACCGGTACTGTCCCTTATTGTGGCTGCGGGGGCGTCATCAAGCCCGATGTTGTTTTTTTCGGGGAACAGTTGCCAAAAGAATTTTTTGATGTTTACCGGAACACGCCGGATTCTGATCTTGTTATTGTAATGGGGACATCGCTTGCCGTTCAACCGGCAGCCAATTTTGCCCTGAAGCTCGCAGGCATGGTGAAATCGATAATGATAAATAAAGAGCCGACAAATTATGATGGCATGTTTACATATATCATACACGATGACCTGGATAATACTTGCAGCAGAATATGGGACGAATTGAGAAATTATTAAAATGATAAATTTACACAATGAATTCTCTACCGTTTTTTGAAAACCTTATATTTTTCAAATCATACAAATAATGCACAATTATGATAAATTATTTAAAAATTATAATTGACAATATTTTTTGTATATGATTATAATTAATAATGATGCACTTTTGTGAAGAAAATTAAAATGGGGTATGTAAAGAATAATATTCTTATCGGTATAAACAACAATGACGTGTTCATAAAACCGATAGGACACATAACGGCAAATCTGAGTTTCAACCTTCAGGAATATCTTTATAATCATATCTCTGAAATAAACCCATGCTTCAATATGTATATCGACATGAGCCTGATTGAATACATGGATTCAACTTTTCTCGGGTTATTGATAGGCCTGGAGAAAAAACTTTACAAAAGTTTCAGCAAACATCTTTATGTCGTTAATCCGAGTCAGGCGGCAATGAAATACCTTCAGCATTTTACCATGACCCTTTTTTTAAGAATCAAGGAAATGATTCTGCCGGAAAAAATTTCTTATAAAAATTTTGATAATGAAACGACTGCAACAGAGCTTGAAAAATTAAAAATGGTATTTTTTTCCCATAGAAACCTCTGCACCCTCAGCGAAGACAACAGAAAAAGAATTGACGGGCTGCAAACTTTTCTTAAAAAACAGATAAAAGACAAGACCAGGTAGAACTCCCTTTTTTTTCTCTCATAAAATTGTAAAAAAAATAAAAAATATATTTTTTTAATATTCAAATAATCATATTATGCATGAAGAATGATAATTAATGGCGATGATAAATTTATTCATTAAATGTAATGATCTGGATATATCGTTGCAAAAAATTTTTGAAAGCACCAAAAAGACATTTCAAAATTATGGAGGTAAATTATGAAAAAAATAAAATTGTTGAATTTTACAACAATATTTATTTTAATTCTCTCGTTTTATTCATTTGCTGACAAGGATGCATCTATTTATGATCTTCAGGCAAAACTCAACAAAATAGGAGACCAGGAATCAAAATCTGTCGTTTCTATCAGCACGGAAAAAACCATCACGCAAACCAACGATTTCTTTAACCCCTTTGATTTTTTCTTCAAAAGCCCCTGGGGAGACAATGACAACAGCAACGATAACAAGCAGCCCAGGAAAAGGGAATACAAACAGGGCGGGTTGGGGTCCGGCGTCATTTACAAGAAAAAGAACGATACATATTATATAATAACCAACAATCACGTCATTGATGGTGTCGACAAGATAAAAGTCATAGTGAATGAAAAATCGTACAAGGGTAAACTTCTGGGCACCGACCCGGACGTTGATATTGCCGTAGTCGAAATCAGCACCAAAGATACCCTGCAGGTAGCGGAATTCGGAGATTCTGACCAACTGAAAAACGGCGATTTTGTTGTTGCAATCGGGAACCCTTTCGGTCTGGAAGGTTCGATGACTTTCGGCATCATCAGTGCATTGGGAAGAAGCGACATTAATTCGGGCAGGGTAAACCTTACAAATTTCATCCAAACGGATGCCGCAATAAACCCGGGAAACTCCGGCGGCCCGCTTATCAACCTTGCCGGCCAGGTCATCGGGATAAATACCCTTATATTCTCAAGGTCGGGCGGCAATATCGGTATCGGTTTTGCTATACCGGTTAATATAGTCAAGAAAACAGCCGACCAGATTATTGAGAGCGGCAAGGTCGAGCACGGGTACCTCGGTGTAATTTTTGAGGAATTAAACGAAGATAAATTAAAAACACTTAATATTAAAGAAACCAAATATGGCATGCATGTGCTTAACGTTATGGAAAACAGTTCTGCCAGCAAGGCAGGAATTAAAGTCGGCGACATTCTTCTTTCACTTGACGGCAAAGAGCTGCGAAAGTCCGGCGATCTGACCATTGCAATAGGCAATTCAAAACCGGGCTCAAAAGTGGATTTCAAGGTGCTGCGGGACGGCAAGGTAATCGATATAGGCGTGGTGCTTGGAAGCAGGGATGAAATGAAAATAACAAACACAAAATCGGATTCCCAGATTTTCGAGGATTACGGCATACAGGTGACAGACATGAGTCCTGAAATTAGAAACCAGTACAAGATACCAAAGGACGTCAAAGGCATAATAATAACAAAAATAGATCCGAGAGGCACAGCTGCAAACGCCGGCATTGAGGAAGGCGATGTCATTTATAAAATAAATGATAAAAACATCAATACCATTGAGGAGTTCAAGGCTGCGATCAAGGATACTGACAGCATGAATTATTTCTTCATGTACAGGAAAGGCAGGCAATTTATTGTTACGATGTAATTTATGATATGCATAATTCAAGGCGGGATAACCCCGCCTTTTTTATTGTTCCCCTGATCATTATCGAGTAGAGTAAAGCTGGATTTGTACATTATCCAGCTTCAACCCTCTCACAGAATCGTACGTGCGGGTCTCATAACGGCGCCTGCAACAGGTTCACAAACGGTCTGGAAATTTTTACAGGAAACAGATCATACATGATTTCTCCGTCCGATCCGGATATTTTTTATCATTCAATTAAAAAAGGCCCGCATGACAGCCGGCCAAATTTTATGAATACTTAAATTAATTGGGTGTCACCCACATACCCGGACAGGCTGAACACATCGACTTTTTTACTCGATATCCTTGCTTCTTTCTTGAGGGAGGCGATCTTTGCAGCGAGCTCGTCAATAGTCAAAAGCCTTTTGCCTTTGGGCAGCTCCATTATGATAGCTGTGGCTGACAAGAGCGGGAACGAACAAATGTTGCCGAGCCTGTCCTTCGATACATAACGGCGGTCCCTGCATTCTTCGGCAGAATAAAAGGAAGAAACCGAGCCCGAAAATTTTTCTATGAGGTTAGCCGTTTTTTCACGGTACTTTTCAAGGTTCTCGCCTTCATCCTCGATGCCGAGAAAAAAATCATCACCGCCTATGTGCCCGATAAAATGATTCTCTGCGTTGAATGCCTTGCGCAGCATGTCGGCAAAAAGCGAAATCACCCTGTCGCCCTGCCTGAAGCCGAACCTGTCGTTAAACGGCTTGAAATAATCGAAATCGAAATATATGATGTAAAAAACCGATCTTTTTTTGTAATAGGCCCTGTATATGAATTTGTCTATAAGCATATTGCCCGGCAGTTTTGTGAGGGGATTAAGCTCCCTGGCTTCCTTGAGGTTGTTTTCATTGATTATGTTGAGCAGCGATTTTGCAGTGAGAAACCCTTCGTATTTCAGATCCCTGATTATTAAAACCCCCTCACAGTCCGGGTTATTGACTATTATCTCGAGGATCTTTTCCTGCTTCGTGTTTATATCGGAGATAGGACACGGGTAAATAAAATTTTCAATGGCATCGAGGATTTTCTTGTATTTCAAAAGATCCTGGCCGAACGGCGAATAGAGGTATCTTTTCAAATGCTTTTCATGAATAATGCCGAGGGGAAAATCATTGGAGTCAAGTACCGGGAAAAAATGATGATTTTCAAAATTATGGAATTTTTTTATTACATCCGTCAGACTGTCATTTATACTTATGGTTTCAAGCTTTTTAATCTCCCTGGATATAAGCTCCGAATCGTTTCTTGTCCTCCTCCTGTTGGATCTGTTGTTTTTCCTGATATTCTCATGGCATAATTTCAAATCTTCTGCGGAGGTTGAAGGCTCCTGGATGAAGAAGCCCTGCACGAGCTCAAACCCGATTTCCCTGCACACATTGAATTCGTTTATGGATTCGATGCCTTCCGCAACCGAAAATATGCCGAGCAGTTTGGTAAGACCGAGGATGTGAGAGCAGAATGATTTTTTCTTGAAATCCGAATCGATTTTTTCTATCAGGAACCTGTCGAATTTCAAATAATTCGGATCGGAGTAATAAAATATTTCCAGGCCCGCGTAGCCCGCCCCGAAATCATCCAGGGCGATGTTGATCCTTTTTTGCCTGAGCCCCCTGAGAAATAATTTGAATTCGCCGATCGATTCGATCCTGTTTTTTTCGCTTATTTCGAGGCAAAACATGTCAGGGTTGACGCCGTATTTATCAAACAGTTTGAGAAAGTATTTAAACCCGTTGCCGTCAATATCGTTTATCCTGTAATCATAATTATAAAAAAGCTTCACCTGTTTGTGAAACGGGATACTTGCAAATTTTTCAAACATCTTCTTCCTTAAGAATATTTCAACTGTACCGAGCGTGCCGTGTTTATGGCAATCGTCAAAAAAATCATTTGCGGAAACGTAATCGATTTTTTCAAACCCGCGGAGCAGGGCCTCGAATGCAAAGGTTATTCCGGTATTGGGATTAATGATGGGCTGGAAGGCGTAGTCGAGATTATTAACCAGTTCTTTAATGTCTTTTTTTTGCATAATTATGAAACGATATTAATACTTTTTTGTTAATAATATATTAAGATGCCATCATATCAAAAAATTCAATTGACTTCCTTGAGCTTTTCTTCCGCAAGCTTCCCGAAATTTGTGCCGCCGTATTCATCGATTACCTTCCTGAATAATGCCGCGGATTCATCGTTTTTTTTAAGCAGCATTAGAGACCATCCCTTCAGATAGAGTACCTCGGCCCTGCTTTCTTCGGGAAGACTCTCAATCTTTTCCATAAGCCTGTCGGCGGCTTTGCCTGCAAGATCCGCCCTTTTGAATATGGCCTGCGGCACCTCAAGACTGCTGTAGATATAGAGCATTGCTATTTCATAATCATCCTGATTCCCGGCGTAAGCTTCATCGAGTATTCTGAATCCTTCCCTTGCATATTTCAACTTCAGGCCCGGAGCCTCTTCCTCAT
>JBJKSS010000133.1:0-3954 GCA_046703745.1 Spirochaetota bacterium | reverse complement strand
GGCTATATATACTCAAAAGCAGCTATTTTTGACTGAATAATCCTCCCGATGAAATCAGGAGGATTATTTATCATTCCGCTGGTTTCGATTACGCTTTTGAGGTATATAACGACAATTTGAACAATTGCCGTTATAAAACCATAAAACTTTTTAAAAGTCAATAAATTTGATAATGGCGGCTTGGCACCGTGTTGAAATTATACGGAACAGATAAAAGCTTTAAAAGAAAATGAAATAATTGAAGAAAATTGCCGAAAGTTAGAATAACAAGGGCCATACAGCGAAGATTGCCTCATGCTGTTTGGTTAGAAAAAACAAATTTTTACTTTGCCGTCAGTTCAGGATTTGTTTTTATTTTCTCCCTGAGGAATGAAACAAGCTCTTCTCTTTTTTCCCTGTCGATAGATGTCAGAATCACTCTTTGTCTTTTTTCATTTTTTATATAAAGGTACATTTTTTTGTTTTGCACTTCAATATTTTCCAGGTCGGAATACTTGAATATTTGAACAGACCTCAAGGGAGCCGGCTTGAATTCAAAATAGTCGTCAAAAAATTTAAATACAGTATAATTTCTGAAGATAAAATATAATATTATGGGCATTATCAGGGCCGCATTTGGCCCCAATGACCGTCCCCGGGATATTATCAGCATAATGAAAATAAAAATTATGCAAAAGATTGACAAGCCCAAATAGATATTTAAAAAGACCTTGTTGTAGCGATATTCCTTCACGGGTTCCATTTTTTTCCCTATTCGTGTGTTTTTTCATTTTTTAATAAAATTGCATTTCTTTTTTCTTCATCCATTAATTTTCTTATTCCAATTGCCCCGATTAATCCAATTGGAACATATACGGCAAATCCGATAATTGCAATTATTCCAAAGCTGTTCTTTTTTGTTTTATGATACATTAAGGAACCTGTCAGGCTCATGAGCCAGAATATCATAAGGGCAATAAATATGGCCATCGCAAAATATTTCGCATCAGGATCATCCAGAAATTGCGCCATGGAAAAAATCATCAGGATAAAATTTATTACCAGTGAAGTCACAACCATTCCCATAATTTTCTCCTGATCATTAATTGTTTCCTGAAGTATATCACATTTTAAATTTTAAACAATAAATAAATTTATTTTGGCTCATTTTCCGTAATAAACAAAAGCCGCCCAGTAAAACGGATCGGCAAATTTGGCCCCTTTTATGAAAATCCTTTTCATTTCATTTATTGCTTCAAAATATGAAAGCTTTTTCTCCCCGGTGAGTCTGTATACGCCAGCCATGAATTCCGCTGTTGATTCGTCGGCAACCTGCCAGAGCGAGGTAGAAACGCCGTTGGCTCCTGCAATAAGGAATGATTGCGTCAGGCCGACCACGCCTTCACTGCTGTAGATTTTGCCGAGCCCTGTCTCGCATGCGCTTAAATTTACAAAATCGGCATTAATATCGAGCCCGGCAATTTCACCTGCCGTGAGATATCCGTCTTCGCCGCTTTTGTCGCCGACATCCTGTGAGAGCACGATGGCCGACAGTTCAGGCGTTTGCGGGATGAATATGCCGTGTGCTGCAAAATGAATTATCCTGTAATCCTTCAGTTTGCCGCTTCGGGAAAGTTCCTTTATAAAATCTTCGCTTGTCTTTTTCCCTGTGAATACATCCGCGTCTTTTATTTCATTTTTTATTGCCCTGACTTCGGCCAGTGTGCCGGGGAGATTCTCCCATTTTGAGAATCCTAACAGGGTATATTCGTTTTTCTGGCTCTTTCCTCTTGTAGAATTTAAAAAGGCTGCGTTTCTGATTTCTGCGTACATATAATCCGCACAAGCCGCATCATCCTTTTTTGATGCTTCGTCATACACTGCGTCTCCGAAAGCAAGCATGCTTTTCCTTTTATCACTGTAATTCCTGTTTTTGACCAGGGTTTCAATTGTAAGGGATTGAACATACCTGACATTGTGATTTTCAACAAGATACCGGTTGTTGTTGTCAACCAGCGCCCCGAACGGCAGAAGTCCCAGGATGTCATTCGGGATTATTATGATCGTTTTTTTGCCGGCAAACCTGTTTTCCATTTTTTTCAGCAGCAGGTTGTAGAGAATGCTGCCGAGTTTTTCAAAATCTGTAAAAGCATGCTCATTGTTTTTCGCTTCTTTTAATCCCCTTGTTGCCTTGCCCGGGTTGGCAAGCATGTCCCTGTATGTATAAATTGCTTTTTCAAGATCGTTCCTGCTGCCATTTTTTTGAATCAAGCCGATGCCGTTATTTTTCAACGGGTCATGGAGGTTGTCAAGACTGATTTCTTCAGCGTAAATATTGCTGTTATCCAGTGCGAGGACGAGGAGGCTGTTCAGATCCCTGCAGTAGAGATAATCAATATAAATTTCATTTTCATTAACATTGTTTATGTAGTCCCGGGCATCGACGAATGATGCATTATCAGCGGATTTTTTTTCCATCTGTTCAAACAGGTAGATGGAGGAGGATTCCTCCCTGGTGTTGAATGCGTCCGCAAAATCATTTTTTTTGAAATATGTAAATACAAGATATTGAAATGTGATGATCTGTTCTTCGAGATAATCCCGCCGTATTTTGCCTGCAGCATTGAGACGCAGTTCATTCTTTATGCCGGCCGACTGCTTAAAATATTCAAGGGCCCTGTCATAATCGCCTGTTTCATAATAAATCCTGCCGATCCTGTCACAGAGCTTTGCTTTTTCCATCTTGTCTATATTGGAATAATCAGAGTAACTGTAGAGAATTATCTGGTGAATATTAAGCGCATCTTGCAGGTTTTCAAGTGCCTTGCCGGTTTCATTGTTTATCATGTTGACCATCGCAAGGCCTTCATAAGACTTTGCGACTACCCAATAATCCTTTATGCTGCTGCCCGTTGTATAACACTGTTTGTAACTTTCCTCTGCCTTTTTATATTTTCCTGTTTTATAATATAAATCTCCGGTGTCAAGAAGCAGCCCGGCGGTCATTTTTTTATCTTTGTTTTTTTTGAATATTTCAAGGGAATTTCGGTAATAGTCTTCGGCTTTTTGATATTCCGATTTTTTTACATACAAATCCGCCAGGCTCTTGAATAAGCTGCCCCTTGTTCCCAAATCGTTTGTTTTGCCGAGGTTTTCCAAAACCTTGTTCAAATGATTTTCCGCCGACCCGTAATCACCCCATGCAAGATATTGCTTTCCAAGGCCAAGCTCGGTCATCAAAATATTTTTTTCATCCTGTTTTTTTGTGAATGATTCAAGCGCTTTGTTGTAATAATCGATTGAGTAATCAAATTTCCCGCTGCCTGCATATTCATCTGCAAGATATGAGTAACCTTTGGCAAGGATGCCGTCCGTATCGAGTTTGTCGGTAAACATTTCGTTGTATTTTTTTACGGCCATTTGCGGGTCTTTGTCGAGAATGCAGGAAGTGACGAGATTCATTTTAACCCTGGCCTGGTAATTCTTGTCCCCGATGCCTTTCAGAAGCTTATATTCTTCGGCAAAGCATGAGAATGATTCGCCGTAAGACTCCATCTCCCTGTAGAGGAAGCCCATTTTTTCCAGAATAATGGCGGCATAAACCTTGTTTCCCGACTTTAAAATCAGGTTATAGGCTTGTTTATAATTTTCAATCGCCTTGCCATAATCGCCTGCGATATAGGAAAAATATCCGGCACTATAATACTGGTGCCCTTTCATCATTAAGGCCTGGTCTATCTGCTGCGAATGAATGCAAAGAGCGGCAAACAATAAAATAACAGTAAATAATTTTTTCATTATGAAAAAATTATAAACAAAAAATTGCGTGGAAGTCAATAAATTTGAAACGATCCTGTTACGGCTGCCAGTCGTTGTAGGAAGCTTCCCTGATTGCCGGGCCCATGATTTGTTCATATTTGCCGCTTGCTTTTAATTTGGCTATCCCTTCCGACAGTACCTTGTCTACACCGGTGC
>JBJKSS010000132.1:0-6662 GCA_046703745.1 Spirochaetota bacterium | reverse complement strand
ATGTTCCCTATGAATTGGATAGAATCCCTTATCCAAAAAGACCCAGAAAAATTCCAGACTTCCTTTCTTTCAATGAAATAAAAAAACTGTTCGGAAAGGCGAATAACTTAAAGCATAAAACAATTCTTATATTGACGTATTCTTCAGGATTAAGGGTAAGCGAAGTAATAAAGCTGTTACCTCAGGATATTTTAAGGGACAAAATGCTCCTGAAAGTCCGTGAAGGAAAAGGCAAAAAAGACAGGTTTACGATTTTATCCCGGGTGGCTCTGGATTATCTTGAAAAGTACTGGAGGGAATATCGCCCCGGAAAATGGCTATTTCCGGGATATAAACAGGACCATATGTCAATCAGGGCATGTCAGCATGCTTTTGAAAATGCAAAAAAGAATGCCGGGATAAAGAAATCAGGCGGAATTCATATATTAAGACATTCTTTTGCAACTCATTTTATTGAAATAGGCGGAGGGATATTTCAATTGAAAAAATTTATGGGACATAAACAGATTCGTACCACCTTAAAATATGTACATGTTCAGAAAGAAAAAACAAAGGCCCGAAGCCCGTTGGATTATTATCTTGAAGATTATGATAATTAGCCGGGAGTTATCTTTTGCCGTAAAATAAACATTTAAAAATCAGTTTTTTTCAGGAAGATATTTCCAGTATCTTGCAGGAAGGAATTGACGCTGCAACCCGGGATTTTTCCTTTCGGTGATGGCAATTTTTTTAAAAAAAGTTTTCCATAATTTTTGATACTCTTCCTCGTTTTCATTGAAAACATTTTTGTCCAGATTTTCACCTTCCTGCAAAAGCTTTTTTTCAAAGTCGCCGATAGACACAAGACTTGCCTTGCCGTTACTGTAGAATGCTCCTGTGTTTCTCGAGACATCATGGATTAGCCAGTTTTGATCGGGAAATCTTTTTTCAAAATGATTCACAAGAAGTCCGATGATATTATTGTCAGGCTCGATTGAAGCATAATACAAGCCGTCCTTTAAAAGCCTGAACCGCAGGATACCCATAAATTTTTCTTTTTCACTTAAAACCTTCCGGAAAGCGTTTTTTACTCCCAGCACGGAGTCATTCGCATAAAAACCTTCAACGTTCTTTCCGTGTTCAAAAGAAAGTTTTACATAATCGAATATTTTTTTTTCAATGTATTCTTCATTCGACAAAAAGGCGTAGTAAATATTTTGCGTCATCTCAGGACCGAATTTATTTGAAAGAGTTTTTAAAACCTTCTCGGCTTTTTCGGGGTCAGAGCTGATGTTTTTGTTTTCAGAAAACAGATCAGGGCTAAATTTGTTTTCTGCAAAAACATTGTCAGGATTTTCCTTTAATAAAATCCCGTCATAAATAAGAGTCAACAGGCCCTGGAAGCTTCCGTCATAGATATAATTCATACAATCGAATCTCCGAAAAGATACAATTGCCCGTAATCGTTTTTCCTGTTGTATTCCAGAAGTTTTGTTTTTATGGCGGTTTCATTGAATTTTTTTTCCCTTTCGAAAAACTTCCCGCTGCATGTAATAAAATACCGGGCGCGTTTCAGGACTATCCCCATTTTTTTCAAATCCTCGAATCTTAAATTGGCGTATCTTCTTGACGATACGATTTTTTGCGCGCTTTTCATCCCGATGCCTGGCACGCGAAGAAGAGAATTATAATCCGCCCTGTTTATTTCAATGGGGAATAAATGCAAATTCCTCAAGGCCCAGCTTGCTTTCGGATCGAAGTTTTCATCGAAATTGGGATTTGCCTCATCGATGATTTCATCAACCCGGAAATTATAAAAACGTAAGAGCCAGTCTGCCTGGTAAAGCCTGTTTTCCCGTTTTAAAGGAGGCTTTAGAATCGCAGGGAGCCTTGAGTCATTTGTTGAAACAGGTACATACGCGGAATAATAAACCCGTTTCAGTTTGAAAGTATTGTAAAGATTGCTTGCAAGTTTCATGATTTTAAAATCGGTTTCCGGTGACGCTCCGATTATTAATTGTGTGCTCTGGCCGGCCGGAACAAAAGCCGGCAGCTTCCTGCTTTTTTTCTTCTCTTCTGCATTCTCAAGGATGCTATGGTTTATAAAAGACATGGGTTTAATAATGTCGTTTTTCTTTTTATCAGGTGCAAGCTTGCCCAGGCTTTCTTCACTGGGAAGCTCGATATTAACACTCATCCTGTCAGCATAGAAGCCTGCTTCCCTTAACAAAGATTCACTTGCGCCCGGAATTGCCTTAAGATGGATATAGCCATGGAACAAATATTCTTTTCGTAATTTTTTAACAATAGCCAGAAGCTTTTCCATCGTGTAATCGGGGCTTTTCATGATCCCTGAGCTTAAAAAAAGCCCCTCGATAAAATTCCTTCTGTAAAAATTGATTGTCAGGTCGATCACTTCTTCAACGGTAAAAAAGGCTCTTCTTGTATCATTCGATCTGCGATTAATGCAATAGGCGCAGTCATACATACAGTAGTTTGTAAAAAGGATTTTTAAAAGTGAAATGCAGCGTCCGTCATCTGCCCAGCTGTGACAAATACCCGCTTTGGCGGCGTAGCCGATTCCGCCTTTAACATTTGCTCTGTCGCTCCCGCTTGAGGAACATGAAACATCATATTTTGCCGCATCGGCTAAAATCTCGAGTTTATCGTTTATGCACATTGATTAATAATTAGAACAAAATTAGAACAAAGTCAATGATAATTTTAGGATTTCTTCACGTTTTAGGGGAGCGCAGCTCCCTTTCCCCTCAGCCTATTCCGTCGCTGATTTATCGATAAACATTAATTAATACATTAATCTAACGGTTTCAAATGGCTGTCTGCGAGCCCGAGCACCAAATTGGGGATATTCAACTTAAAATGAACAAATCCCTTTATTTTTATGATCCCCAATTTGGTGCTCGGCTCTTGCCGCGCCATTTGAAACCTTGATGTTAGAATTAATTTTGATTATTCATTAAAAGCCGCGACGGAACAGGAAGAAATAATAATTATTATATTAATCAGGAAGCTTGTTGGTTGAACTTTTGCAAAAAAGTAAAGGTAAATTGAATCACAACCAGCCGGTCGTAGCGAGTCGACGAAGCTACCTGTGGGTCTAACCAATATAATTGAAGTACGTTGATTAACTTCATGCCGGGATGGTAAGGATTTCCATCATTTCCTTCGATTTTTTGTCGCTGGGGTTTAATTCCATTGCTTTTTGAATGCACTTTATCGCTTTTATTATGTCATGCTTTTTGTAGTAAGCATTCCCAAGAAAATAATAAAGATCGGCGAAATCGGGTGTGACTTCGAGAAGCTCTTCCAGAAGACTGATAGATTCTTCGATTTCATCACTGTTGAGTTTTAATTGTGCAAGGAAATAATTGGCGATTTTTGATTCTTTTGACTCTTTCTTTAATATTTCAAAATTGGCACTAGCTTCTTCTTCATTCCCAAGGAAAAAGTTGATCAAGCCGGTGAAGTAGGTGGCCATTGCATAGGTATGCCTGTCATTTTCATTGACCATTTTGAAATATAAAAGTGCCTCTTCAAGCTTGCCGCTCCTGTATGCGCAGACTCCCATCCTGTAATACAGGACGAAATAATCTGGGCTTATTTTTGCCGCCCTTTTGTATGTTTCTATCGCATCACCCAGCCTTCCCATGGCATCATAAGTATTCCCGAGAATGAGCAGTATGAATGTACTTTCAGGGTATTTGTCGTGCAAAGACTTGAAGGTTTTTTCCGTCTCCTCCCATTCCCCGGACAGGTAGTGCTGCATTCCCATCAAATAATCCGGATCATTCTGATTAAACTGCATAAAACCTCCTTTTTATTAATTATAATTACTTTTGCCGGTTTAATTTTTTGTTTTACACTTGATGAGGGAAAAAGTAGAATTAAGTCATATAAAAGTGGAATACTCCTATTGATTATTCACCATTAAATTTTAAAATATGAAAGAAAAAAGTTAGCTGGAGGTTCTCCATGAAGGGTACGATTGCTCACAGTATTTTAAGCAGTCATATCGAGGAAGGAAGACTCGAAACCGGAAAAGAAATAGGATTAAAAATAGACCAGGCCCTCACCCAGGATGCAACAGGGACAATGGTTTTCCTTGAATTTGAATCGATGGGTATAGAGAGGGTAAAATCCGAGCTTGTTGTAAGCTATGTAGATCACAATATTATTCAAACAGATTACAAGAATGCAGATGACCACAGGTTCCTCCAGTCGGCCGCGTCAAAATACGGCGTGTTATTCTCCCCGCCAGGCAACGGGGTTTCGCATCACCTTCACAGGCAGAGGTTCGGCAAACCGGGCAAGACATTGCTCGGCGCTGACAGCCACACAACAACAGGCGGGTGCCTTTCGATGCTTGCAATGGGCGCAGGCGGCCTCGAAGTTGCAATGGCAATGTCGGGCAAGCCTTACTACATTGAAATGCCGAAAATCTGGGGGGTTTATGTTACCGGCAAGTTACAGGATTTCGTGTCAGGCAAGGACGTCATTCTCCAGTTGTTAAGGGTTTACAGGTCAAACGGCGGCCTTGGCAAGATCATGGAATTCTACGGGCCCGGTGTGAAAAACCTCGACATGGCGGCAAGGGCCACAATTGCCAACATGTCCGTCGACATGGGGCTAACAGCGGCTATTTTTCCGTCAGACGAAATCACGAGGCAATACCTCACGATGAACGGCAGGGAAAAGGACTGGATCGAGCTAAAAACCGGGGACAATGCTGAATTCGACATAAATACCGAGCTCGACCTTTCGCAAATCGAGCCACTTGTGGCCTGTCCTTCCAATCCGGACAAGGTTTTTCCTGCCAGGGAATTAACCGATGTGGAAATAAACCAGGTTATAATAGGCTCATCATGCAACGGCGATTACAGGGACTTCATGATTGCATCAAAAATCGTCGAGGGCAAACTGAAAAATCCCCATGTGAATTTTGAAATCAATGCAGGCAGCAGGGAGACCCTTGAGAATGTCCTCTTGATGGGGGGACTGAAAAATTTCATCGAGGCCGGGGCAAGGGTTCATGAACCGGGTTGTCTTGGCTGCATAGGTATCGGCCAGGCACCTGCAACAGGTACAAATTCCCTGAGGACATTCCCCAGGAATTTCAAGGGAAGGAGCGGCACAAAGGACGACGCGGTGTACCTTTGCTCGCCTGAAACCGCAGCAGCATCGGCCCTGGCCGGCCATATCACTGACCCCAGGACTTTAGAAAATTATCCGAAAATAGAATATCCCAAAAGTTACATTTACCATCTTGAGTGGTTCATAAAACCGTCCGACGATCCTGCCAGTGTGGAATTAATCAAGGGGCCGAATATAAAGCCCCTGCCCGTATTCGATGCCTTGTCCGAAAACCTTGAAGGCGAGGTCATTATTAAAGTGGAAGACAACATCAGCACAGACATAATAATGCCGGCAGGCAACAGGGTATTGCCGTTCAGGAGCAATATTCCGAAGATCAGTGAGTTTGTATTCGATGTGATAGATGAAGGCTTTGCTAAAAGGGCACAGGAAAAGGGGGGCGGTTTCGTCATCGGCGGGGAGAATTACGGGCAGGGTTCGTCAAGGGAACATGCGGCTCTGTCCCCGAGGTACCTTGGCATCAGGGCAAAAATAGTGAAGAGCTTTGCCCGTATTCACAAGCAGAATCTCGTCAATTTCGGGATAATCCCGCTGACATTCAGGGACAGAGCCGACTATGACGGCATAAAGCAGGGCGATGTTCTGAAATTCCCCGGCATTAAAAAGCTCATCGGGGACGGAGCCGTAGAAATACCGATGGAGACCGGGGGCAAAACAATTATCACGATCCTTGAAGTTTCCGGGAGGGACAGGAAAATACTGCTCGCCGGTGGAGCTCTCAACATGGCAAGGACATGAATACAAGCTCTGTCCCTGTTTTGACTTAGGGGAATTAAAACATTTAAAAGGATTTGATTTATGGACAAGATCAGCATAATCGGAAGCGGGAATGTAGGAGCCAACGCTGCCTTTTTCATAGTGGAGAGAGGAATAACCGATGTTTGTCTCTACGACATTCAGGAAGGCATTCCTGCCGGCAAGGCACTGGACATCATGGAAGCCGCACCGATCAGGAATTACAGGAACAGGATCATTCCTCTTGGAAATATCCGGGACATAGCCGGCTCGCAGGTTGTTGTTATTGCAGCAAACCAGCTCATAAAACCGGGAATGACGGGGACAGAGCTCCTCGAAGGCAACATCAGGGTGATCGATGACATAGGTGAAAAGATTAAAAATAACGCGCCTGAAAGCATCGTAATCATCGCGACAGAGCCGGTTGATATTCTCACGGCCCGCATGGTGAAAAAATTCGGTTTTAAAAGGGAAAAGGTTGTGGGAGTGGGAGGCATACTTGACTCTACAAGGCTCAAGTATCTGGTTTCCAGAAAGCTCTCGATATCTCTTGAAAACGTAAGCGCTCTGGTGATCGGTGCGCATAATGAAAGCATGATTATTGAGCCGGGCCTATGCAGGGTATCGGGCATTCCATTGAGCCAGCTATTGCCTGATGATGAGATTGGTCAAATTTTTGAAGAGACAAAAACAGCCGGCAAATTCATCGTGGAAATGGCAGCCAAATCCAGAGCGTATTACTCACCGTCAGCCGCTGTTGCAGAGATTGTCGATGC
>JBJKSS010000131.1:0-9049 GCA_046703745.1 Spirochaetota bacterium | reverse complement strand
CTTAACGGCTGCCTTGCGGACGACATGGGGCTCGGCAAGACGGTGCAGACACTGTGCCTGCTCCTCAAACTTAAAAATGAAAACAGACTCGGTAACGTGCTGCTGGTGGTGCCCGTTACGACAATTGTCAACTGGGAGAATGAAATCAGGAAATTCACGCCGGCCCTCTCTTCTGTCAGGCACGTAGGCCAGTTTCGCAAAAAGGAAGAGTATCTTGTGAGGGACAACGACATAACGATAGTCAGCTACCATACATTGAGGAATGACATCGAGTTTTTCGACAAAATAGAATTCAACTATGTGATCCTCGATGAGTCGCAAAACATAAAGAACCACCAGTCCCAGATTTACAGGGCGGTCAAACTGCTTAAGGCAAATCACAAACTTTCAATTTCCGGCACTCCTGTTGAAAACAATACAACAGAATTATGGGCCCTGTTCAATTTTTTGAATCCCGGGCTCCTCGGGACGGTGCAGCAGTTCATGAGAAAATTTGCCGTGCCGATTGAAAAAAACAGGGACGCCGAAGCCGCCGGAAAACTGCGTAAAACCGTCATGCCGTTTTTATTGAGAAGGAAAAAGGAAGACGTGCTTAAGGAACTTCCCGAAAAGGAAGAAATAATCAACTACTGCGAGATGGGCGAAGAGCAAAAAAAGCTTTATGAAAATCTCAAGGCGCATTATAAAAACGAAATGGCCGATCATATTGAAAAAAACGGCATTGAAAAATCGGCAATGAAATTTTTCGAGGGACTTTTGAGGCTAAGGCAGGCCGTGCTTTTTCCCGGCATAATAAGCGCGGAATACGAGAAAGCAGGCTCCTGCAAATTCGAGGCATTCACGGACATAATCGACGACATCGTGCGGGAGAATCACAAGGTGCTCATTTTTTCCCAGTTTGTCGAAGTTTTGAAAAAACTGCGCGAACATGTCAAAAAAAACAATCATGATCATTCCTATATAGACGGCTCCACGAAAAAACGTGAAAAAGAGATAGAAAAATTCCAGAACAACGAGGATTGCAGGATATTTCTGCTTTCACTGAAGGCGGGTGGTGTCGGGATAAATTTGACAAAAGCCGATTATGTGGTATTATATGACCCGTGGTGGAATCCCGCTGCCGAAAACCAGGCCATAGACAGGTGCCACAGGATCGGCCAGACAAACAAGGTTATTGTCTACAAGCTGATAGTTAAGGACAGCATAGAGGAAAAGATCCTCGAGCTTCAGGAAAAAAAGAAAGCTCTTGTAAAAGATATAATTACCGAGGATTCTTCATTCTTCAAGTCATTGTCAAAAGATGACATACTCTATCTTTTTGAATAATTATAAAGAGGTTTAACATGGAAAGGCCGTCATGGGATGAATATTTTTTGAATATCGCAAAGGTTGTTGCCCAGAGATCAAGCTGCCTTCGCAACAAGGTCGGCGCCGTGATTGTCCGCAACAAGGACATAATAAGCACTGGCTACAACGGGGCGCCGCAGTACCAGAGAAACTGCCTGGAGATCGGGTTTTGCTACAGGGACAAGCACCAGATAAAATCCGGCACGCAGCTTGAAAGATGCAGGGCAGTGGGGAGCCACGCAGAGTCGAATGCGATAAGCCTTGCGGCGCGCAACGGTCATTCCACGGACAACTCGTTCATTTATATAGTCGGACACAACGTTGTATGCAACCAGTGCAGGGCGCTTATTGCGAATGCAAACATCGTGAAGGTTATCCAGCTTAAAAGCGACAACTCGGTTGCTGTGTACAGGCCGCAGATCGACTGGAACATCCACCCGATAGACTCGGAAAACTGACCTGGAGGATCATTCTACTATGGAAGAAATACTTCAAAAAATCGTTGATAACCGTATTAAAAAAATAAAAGAAAAAGGTTTTACGTTCGGCAGGGAAATTCCTGCAGCAAGGGAAGTGCCGCTCATAAACCCGGATTTCACAAACGGTCTTGTGATCACCGAGATTAAAAGGGGCTCGCCTTCCGAGGGCAGGATGAATGAAATCAGCGATCCGGTAAAACTCGCATCCGAGTATGTAAAGGGCGGCGCCGGCATAATCTCCATATTGACCGAGGAGGATTTTTTCTTCGGCAGCATCGATGACCTCATGAAAGTCAAAAGGGCCTTCCCCGGCACCCCCGTCTTAAGAAAAGATTTCCTGATCTACGAAGAGGAAATGGAAATCTCCTACAGGATGGGCGCCGACCTCGTGCTTTTGATAGCCTCTGTTTTGCTTGAGAACAGGAATTTAAGAAAACTCAAATCCATGAAGGAAAGGGCCGAGTCATTCGGGTTGACAGCGCTAATCGAGGTGCACAGTCTTGAGGAATTAAAACTGGTTTTAAAATTAAAACCGAAATTGATCGGTATAAACTCGCGGGATCTGGGATCATTCAAAATAAACAGGGCTTATCCGGTGGCATTGAAAAACCTCATTGATGACAAAATCAATGTCGTTTACGAATCCGGCATCAGGAATTACACCGATGCATTCTTTGCAGGTTCAAGCGGTTTTAAGGGGATCCTGGTCGGCACAAGCATAGTAAAAAGCGGCGATTATGTGAACAAGATTGCCGGCATAAAAAACGGTTTCGCCTCGGGCCTCAAAAATCAAACTGGCTTTTATTTGAAACTTTTTAAAAAAATATATCTCGACAGGAAGCTTGCCGTAAAAATTTGCGGGATCACAAATTATGAAGATGCAAAACTCGCTGTTGACAGGGGGGCCGGCATAATAGGCTTCATTCTGGCAAAGAGCCCGAGGCAGATATCGCTTGAAAACGCAAAAGAGATTTCAAGAAAAATCGGCGGCAGGGTGTTAAAAGTCGCAGTAGTCGTGGATGAATACGCAGACGAAGCGGCTGAAGCTGTCTGCCAGGGATATTTTGATGCGGTGCAGTTTCACGGGGATTTTGACAATGACAAATGTATGAGCTACAATACAAACTGGTACAGGGCTGTGAGGGTTGCCTCAAAAGAAGATTTTGATGCAAAATACAATTGTCCCATAATACTCTACGATGCATTCTCAAAAGAAGCTTACGGCGGCACGGGCAAGGGGATCGACGAAGAACTTCTTGAATACGCAAAAGGCAAAGGCATTGATCTCTGTCTTGCGGGAGGCATAAACGCTGACAACGTTGAAGATATAGTTGAAAAGTACAGCCCGCTCATGATCGACGTCTGTTCGGGGCTTGAGTCCGGCCCGGGTAAAAAAAACAGAAAAAATCTGATTAAATTCTTCAAAAAGATAAAGCACCGGATATAAAACAAATCAGTTATCAAATTTTATAACACGGATCAATTCTTTATACTTTAATTGATCTGTATTAAATATAATAATTAAACCGAATTTAATCTCGAAACCCGGGTGCTTATATTTAAAGTGGCAGGATAATTAATAAAAACAGAAGGGTAAAATAAAATGAGAAGGAAATCAATTGTAATTATTTTAATTTTATTAATTTGCTCTTTACAGATTTTTTCACAGGATGAGAATGCAGACAGCCAAAATCAGGCTCAAAAAGCTTTTGAGTTTGATATCGGCGGAGGTTTATCAATTGTATATTCAATCAGCTATCCGGCTTCATCAACAGGTACAATTCAACAATCTACATATATTATGGATGATGTATACGGGAGAAAATACTTTACCTATAATATATTATATTACGGCGCAGGGGCAGAGGTTTTTTTACCGGTAAGCATCATATTCTATCCGGTCAACAAATTCGGGATCGGTTTTACCGGTATCATGGGAACGGATTTTTATTATTCGGGCGGCAGCGGCATGTTTGAATTATATGCCAAAACAATGTTTACATTGAAGGCGGGAAGTTTTGTAAAGAAAAAATTCTTTATCTGCGAAGTGGGAGTTAATGCCGGACTGCCCGTTCATTCTATATTTCGGTACCGGACAGCACGAAAAGCCGGGATTGATTCTTGCCGGCCTGAAGCATTCAGGACTTCATCCTGTAACAATGATTACAGCAATCATCGCCCATCATAAGGGTTTTTGTCCTTGTAAATTCAATGTTTGGATTATAACCTTCCACAATCGGATAATCACTCATGCAATGGTAGGCAAAAACAAAATCCTCGATCCCGTTTTCACTGGCAAAATCAGCCCATGGACATTTTGTAATCTTGTATTCTCTGCTGTCCGAATGGTCTACAAATGAAAATTCAAAACCCAATTCGGGAAGTGTTGACCAGAGAAAATCATGAATGCCCTGAATATCGCAAGGTTTCCCCGCAGCGCTGTCCCTTGCTGCCAGAGACTTGGACCAACTCTTGACCGCAGCAAATTTTGAATCCACTATAGCCTGCTTTGCTGCATCCTTGCCTATTTTCATTGCTACAAGCTCGGCAAATTTTCCCACATCAAACATCAGTCTGTGTTCATATCCGATTCTTTCAGATAGCGATAAATTCTTTTCAGCCATGTTGACTCCAGCTTCAAATCATTTTTTTGGAAAAAACGTTAAACGGATTATTCACTTTCACCAAATATAAACGATACGTTTAATTTTGTATTTTCATTAAAAACATATAAATTAGAAGCCGGCATAAGTCAAGAATATTGTTTAAATAAAATGCAAAATATAAGAAAAGCAATTGGATTTTTTAAATTAATGAAAAATTTTTTGCAGCAAAATGGCATTTCCTGCATCTTGTTTATATATCTAATTTGGAGCAATAAATGAATAAGATTTTATCAATAGCCTTGATTTTTTTTGTTTTCGCAGGAATAATTTATGCGGATAGCAATACCGGGCAGGGAAAGATTGAAATTTTAATTTTGCCGTTTTTAAACAGCAGCAATATTGAAAAATACGAATACCTCAAGGATTCCATAAAAAATATCCTGAGCTCCGAATTACTCAAAACGGATAAATTCCAATTTTCCAAAGAATCCATTCCGAAGGATATTGATCCTTCAAACATAAATTCCATGAGCTATCAGGATTATATAGATATGATTTTAAGGAAGACAAAAATTTTCAATGCCGATGAAATTATTATAGGGCAGTATGTAATAAAAAATGAAAAAATTCAAATCGATATCAGGGTATTTGATCGGTCCAACCAATCGAACACGGCCTCATCAAGCATGAAAGGAGACCTGGGGATTGACATTTTCAGCATAATTGAAAAATCAGCCAGGGATATTACCGGCAAAATGCTGGAAGATGCTACAATAATCCAGAAAGCTCTGGAAATAGATATGGGGTTCGGCGTTTCCGGCTTTTTATCATTTAATTTTCCGTCTTCTTCTGTGAATGAAATTAAACAATCCGTGAAAATTGATGATGGTTTATATGCACATAAATATTCCGCATATAATCTTTTTATTTTAGGCGAGGGGGGAGAAGCCTTTTTACCAATGAGCGTAATATTTTTCCCCCAAAAAAAATTCGGGGTCGGTTTTACAAATATTTTGGGTGCAAGTGTCGGAGAGTATTCTTCCTGGAATAACGTATTTGAATTATTTGCAAAAACTATGCTGACCGTAAAATACGGAAGCATTAACTTAAAAAAATTTTTCATCTGTGAAATCGGCCTGAATGCCGGAATAGATTATTTTTTCGGCGCTTACAGTTATAAAAATGAAGATTTGAAATCTGATGTATATACCAATGCCAAAAAAAGCAATGGAAATATTGATTTTTATTTCAATTATGAAAGATGTCATATAGGGCCAAGTCTGTTTATGGGATATGACAGAATATACGGCAAGGGATTCAATTATACCATCGGCGGACTTCTTGATATAGAAATAAGCCAAAATTATAAATATGATTATACAACCAACCGCATTTATAATGTTTTTAATTATGCGATTAATACCGGCATTGAATTCAGATGGCAATACTGTTATTTTAAAGCACGCTGACCCGCCGGCGGGCATTATTATCCACTTGCTTTTTTTTGCTATCCAAAAACAATTACATCAATCCTGCCGGCTTTTTGGCCGTTAGCTCTGACCCCAATCCGGGTGCAGATGTGATTCAAGAAAGTTTTACCCGAAAATGGCAAAATTAATAAATTGAATATCCAAAAATATTATGCTACAAAAATAATTAATAACTTATTATGATTTCAGTAAATTCAAATGAACCCGAAAAAGATTTCTTAAGCCTCTATAAAAAATATTACAGCTGTATATACGGCTATATAGCAAAAAAATTATTCAACAGGGAGCTTGCCGAAGACATGACTTCTGCAACATTTTTGAAGGCCCTTGATCATATAAGCAGGAAAAATCCCAAAATAGAAAATTTCAGGGCATGGATCTATAAAATTGCAACAAATGAAATAAACCAGCATCATAGATATATGAAGGGGAAGAACAACCTGAGCCTGGATGATGAAGAAAGCAATTTTATGAATTTTTTGCCGGCAAATAACGGAGACGGAGCCGACAGATATATTGATTTCATCACGGTGAAAAAGGCACTTGAAAGGCTGAAGCCCGAGGAAAAGACATTGATCGAACTCTATTATTTTGAAAACCTCGATTATTCAGAAATCTCCCGGGTCATGAATAAAAAAGAAAGCACACTGAGATCAATGGTTTGCAGGGCATTAAAAAAAATCGAAAGTCTGATGGGAAACTGAAATGGCCGATAATGAAAAGCTGGAAAAGTTATTAGGAAAAATCAATATACCCCGTTTTGAAAATGACAGCCATTATAAATCTCTGGAATTAAAATTACAAATGGAAATACAAAAGATCGAGGCAGAAAAAAATGAAAAGACAGGAAGCTTGGCGGTTTTCAAAAAGTATGCCATGGCTGCCTCATTTTCAACCATCCTGGCTGTTATGACGATAATGCTTGTCTTTATTATAGCAACGCCGAAAAAGCTTGATTTTGTGCTGGTGGGAAAAACCGGTAAAGCAGTCTTTAAATCCGCCAATCAGGATGAATTCAAACCTGTCGGCAAATCATTCAGCCCCGGGAAAAATTATATCATTAGAACCGAAGCCGGATCAGACATATCCTTCATTCTTGGGACGGGCTACAGAATAAAGCTCGATGAGCTTACTCAAATCGCACTGACGGATTCCGTGAGAAAAGGCGAAGACGAGAATTGCGATCTTTATATTGGTGAAGGAACGGTTAAATTTTCCATCAAACGCCCTACCAAAGACTCGATATTCCGTGTTGATACTGATTTTTCATCATTCATGATAAAAGGCACGAAATTTACTGTTAAAGTCGTAAAGAATAAAAGCGTACAGCTTCTTGTAAGTGAGGGAAGGGTTGCCGCTGTCAACCATTACAGCGAGTTGGACAAATTGGCCGGAAAGGTCGGGCTTGACAGTGAAATATCAGGCAAGCTGCGCGAGCTGACGAACGATGAAATATTCGTTGACAAAGGAAATTCCCTGCTCATTAATAAAGATGATATTGAAATGATAAACAGGCAAATCCGTGACACTGTATATGCACTGCTTAACAATATCAGGCCGAATGAAGAAGTAAAAAAATCCATTATTGAAAACCTCGACTCGATTATAAAAAAGAAAATCGGGATCATTCACCCCCAAAAACAGGAAGAAAATAAAAGTCTTGAAAGTGATTCCAAAGCACAGGAAAAGGCAAGGGCAATTTCCGTTAGAAAACTGCAATTGAATGCCGGCATTAATCTGGAAGAAAAAAATACTGCGGTTACCTCTGACGGCGGATTATTATACATCGCAAGTGATTCGAATAATGCCGTTTACTGTATTGATATTGCCGGAGAAAGGATAAAATGGAAATTTTGTGACAAGGATCTCAAGAGTGTAACAACCCCGGTAATTCCGTATAACGGATACGAGTTTTTCGGCAGCCCGGACTACCTGTATATCCTTGACGAGGCAGGGAACATCAAGTTTAAAAAACAGGTGAATGGCGGCCCGAATTACTGGACACACACCCTGGTTATTGATGGCGCCATGTATATCCCTTCATCAGGGACAATCTATGAATATGACGGGGACAAGCTTACCGGTCTGGAAAATCTTCCGGAATCCAAAGGTACTTTGTATATTTCCCGGAGTCAGAATAAAATTTATATCAATGACCTCAATGCCAAGAAGATAAAGGAATACGATTTGAGGAAAAAAGCGGTCTCACGGGAATCCGCCGAATTGGCCGAGCGGGCCTTCATGAATCCGCTGATAACGGACAAATACGTTTTCATAATAGATATGTCGGGAATATCATACAGGTTTGACAGGAAATCACCGGATTCCCGTCCTTTGACCCTGAATATAAAAACAGGTGTAATGTCAAACATCGTTATGAAAGGGGACGCAGTCTATTTTGTTGCAGCAGACGGTTACTTTTGCAGGATAAACGCCGGCTCATTTGACAAATGTGAAAGAATTATCAGGGTCGACAACGGTGATGACAAGGATAAATTTTTAACCAAGCGCTTGCTTGAAACTGGCAACGAATTATATTATTGCGGTGAAAACGGAAATTTGTTCAGATACAATTGTCAAACCGGCAAACCGGAATTAATAAAAATTGCAGATAATATCCGGCTGACAGGAAGTCCCGTATTGATAAATAACCGCATTTATGTCGTGGATGATTAATGCGGCATTTATGAAATTGAAACGAATTAAAGCACCCGCCGGGTTTTTCATACATTTCAAAATATTAAAACATTGAAATAAAAAAAATCGATTTTAAACCGGAATTCCGGTTTGTGCGGAAAATGCGCATGATTAATCGATTTTATAACCAGTGTTACATTTTCATACTTTACCTGTTTTAAAAATATCTTTATCCTGTATTCATAATATCAGAGAATTTCGAGGAACAGGATGAATATCGGATCATTTATATTTTTATTTGCTGCATTGTCTGTTCTGGTCTGCTGTACCTTCAACAAAAAAATACCAACAGGCCAGACAGCGCAGTTTTACATTCAAAAAAAATGCAAAAATAAAATCGGGTACCTCCTCTATCTGCCGGCCGGCTATTATCATTCCAAAGAAAAAAAATACCCGCTGCTCTTTTTCATCCACGGAGCCGGCGACCAGG
>JBJKSS010000130.1:0-6111 GCA_046703745.1 Spirochaetota bacterium | reverse complement strand
ATGCGAAACCGGTCTCGGGAAGGAAAAGCCTCAGTGCGCACATCATCTGTACGAGCTGCCTGTCATTCACCGGATGCGGGATCAGGAAATTTTTTGCCGGAGGATTTATCCTGGGGAACCCGAGCGTGAACTCTGCCATCCAGTATTTTTTTTGAAGATATGCGATGTGTGCGGCGAGCATTGCCGACTCATACCTCCAGTCCGCGAGCCCGAGCAGTGCGCCCATCCCGATTTTTCTTATGCCGGCTGCCGCCGCTCTCTCCGGCGTGTCAAGGCGCCATCCATAATCTTTTTTCCTGCCCGCAAGATGCATCTTCGCATAAACATCCCTGTCGTAGGTCTCCTGGTATATAGTAAGTGCGCCGGCTCCAGCTCCAACCAGTGTTGAATAATCCTCCGTGCTCATCGGATTAACTTCAAGACCGGTGAATGTGAAATATTTGCCTGCAAGCTTTACGGCTTCTGTTATGTATTCGAGGCCTGCCCTGCCGGGAGATTCGCCGGTAAGAAGAAGGGCATAATCGAACCCGGTGTTTTTAAGGATTTTGAATTCATTCTCAATCTCGGTAAAACTCATCGTTTTGCGATTAATGTTCCTGTCATGGTTGAACCCGCAGTAAACGCATCTGTTGGTGCATTCGTTTGACAGGTATACCGGAGCGTAAAAATTTATTATCCTGCCGAACCTTTTGACCGTTGCCTCTCTGGCATGAAACGCGAGCTCTTCAAGCAGGGCGCCGGCAGCGTTTGAAACAAGGCACAGAAAATCCGTGAAGGTTATTCTCTCCTTCGAAAGGACGCCTAATACGGCATTTTTATCCGTGTCGTTGATTGTATCATTGAACGTTTTGTCGTCGAATCTTTCAACAACATCAATAAAACTCATAATTTGCTTATCCATTCGAGTGTGCTTGAAGCGCTTGCGGTCACGGACTCTGCCGGGATCCCGGCAATGTACGCCTGTCGTCCTGCGATTACGGCGTTTTTGAAAGCCTCTGCCATCAGGCCGGGGTTGGAAGCCGTTGCAATTGCGGTGTTTATTAAAACGGCATCGGCGCCGATCTCCATTGCAAGCGATGCATCCGAAGGTTTGCCCAGCCCGGCGTCTACTACAACGGGCACGTTCGACTCTTCAATGATTATTTTTACAAGCTCGATTGTCCTGATGCCGCGGTTTGTGCCGATCGGCGCACCGAGGGGCATGACGCTTACCGTGCCGGCATCTTCGAGTTTTTTTGCAAGCACAGGGTCGGCATTTATATAGGGCATTACCCTGAATCCTTCTTTCACGAGGATCGCTGCGGCTTTGAGGGTTTCCTCACCGTCGGGCAAAAGATACCTGGGGTCTGGTGTTACTTCAAGTTTTATCCAGTCCGAGACCCCGCTTGCACGGGCGAGCCTTGCAAGTCTTACGGCTTCATCTGCGTTCCTTGCGCCCGAAGTGTTGGGCAGGATTATGTATTTTTTCGGGTCGAGGAATGAGAGAATGTTGTCCGCCGGATCATCGAGGTTGACCCTTCTCAATGCAACGGTAACCATATCGGTTCCCGATTTTTCGATCGCATCGGTCATTGCCCTGCCTGAAGAAAATTTTCCAGTCCCGATTATCAGCCTTGAGCCGAACTCCCGGCCCCCTATAACAAGCCTGTCTTTTTGTATAATGTCTGCCACTCTGCACACCCTGATTAAATTATGATTTGCCGCTCGCATGTTTTGCATGCACACCGAAGCGGCTTATTAATATATTTCTTAATACCATATTTGGCGGAATAATTCAAGGCCGGTTTCCGGCAGGTATATGATTTGATAATCGGATTGTCATGCCACGGTATCAACGAGATTGCCTTCCGGCCCCTTAACCAGGCTGGAGATGTTCAAACCTATAAGTTTCATCGTTGTGGAATAAACCTTGCCGAGTGACTCCAGGTATTCTTTTTGCTTTTCGGCCTGCTTCAACTGTTCAAGGTATTGTATCCTGTTTTCAATTTCCCTCACCCTGTCCTGCGTGTATCCGTCTTTTTCGCCGTTTTGCCTGATGTTCGGATTGCCGCCTGCATCAATACGGTTTTTTTCGTCTTCAAGCGTTTTTATTTCCCCGTCCAGCCGGCTCACGATATTGCTGCCGGCAGCATTTAAATTGCCGCCTTTTTTGGATGAATCGGCATTCTTAATATTCTTATCGTCGTTTTTTTCGTCACTGCCGGGAGCGTTGATTTTGTCAAAATCCGGCGGTTTGTCAGCAATTTCCGGAAGATCAGGAGCCGGATTTTTTTCAGCCTTTTTTGCCGGGTATATGATAATCGCCCTGGATTCCCCTGCCGTTGCAGCGAGGAAAGACCCGGCAAATTTGAGATTAAGATATATGTAAGAATAAACGACTATTCCGCCTTTTTCGCTTGCTTCTTTCCTGAACCGCAGTATGTTGCCGCCTTCATGCATTGCAACCTTCGCGATGGATTCCGAGGCCCTGGCAGGCGTTGCCATACCGGGTTCGCCGGGGTCAAGGGCGTAGTAAAGGGTCGGATCGTTGATAACATTCGCAACTTTACCTATTTCCATAATCCTGAATTTATTATAATATATTACAGGCAAATTATTCAACAAAATTAAAGATATTTTAAATAAATATGGCCTCTGTGGCGGGGGTTTTAAAAGTTGGATAGCCGGGAAATCAAAACATGTTTTTGTCTGATATATCGGATGAAGTTATGAAATTGTTCAATGAGCTTGAAGCTGAAACAGAAAATTTCAGGAAGGACACTTCGATAAACTGCCCGCGATCCTGCGGCCTTTGCTGTTATAATCCCGGCATCGAGGCCACGATTCTGGAATTCATTCCGCTGGCTTTCAGGCTTTGTACCGATAATTCCGCTTTTGAAATTTTGAAAAAAATCGATGAACAAATCCTGGATGGTACCTGCGTGCTTTTTGAGGGGAATGATCCCGGGAAGGTTGACGGCAGGTGCCTGTATTATGAATTCAGGGGGCTTATTTGCCGGACATTCGGTTTTTCCGGTACATTCGACAAGCATGACAAAAGAATTTTTATGACCTGCCGGATCATAAAAAATAATTTTAAAGAAAAAATACAATTTATCGAAGAAAAACTGGAGAACAGCGCTTATAAAATACCGATGATGTCTGAGTATTACAGGCGGCTGTCCGACATCGATTATGGCATGGCATTCAGATTTTATCCGGTAAACCTTGCGATAAAACTTGCAATCGAAAAGGTTTTGTTTTATATGAATTATAAACGGTCGGCCTGAATTATTTGCCATCGCTTGAAATAATATGGGCATGCCCGGATTTGGGAATTTTATTTTTCAAGGAGAAAAATTTTATGAGAACATTATTGGTTTCCGCGATTATCGGCGTCATTGCAGGCATTATCGATATTACACCGATGATTCTCCAGAAAATGGAGAAACGTCCTGTTATATCGGCATTTTTGCAATATTTTTTCGTATCGGTTATTATTGTAAACATTAATTTACCCGGGGTAGTTTGGTGGATACAGGGAAGTTTAATCTCATTTGCACTGGCTTTACCTGTCATCATAATTGTGTCGGAACATGACAGGAAAGCTGTTCCGATTATTTCTGTAATGTCTGTAATACTTGGGGCTCTTATCGGGATCGCCGGACATTTTTTTAAATAATTCTTTGTGAATGATTCAGCATGCGAGGTTTTTTCTTTTGTCCACCCTTGACTTTGCCTCGTTGAACCTCGATCTTTCTTCATCCGTCCTCAGCAATAATTGCGGGATCGGGGTGGGTCTCTTGCGTTTGTCAAGGCCGACGAATGTGAGGAACGCGCTGGTTGTCCTTGTGACTTTGCCGGTGGAGGGATTTTCGCTGAAAACATCGACTTCTATCTCCATCGATGTCCGCCCAGTATAATTGATCCTTGCCCTGAGAATGACATGGTCTCCCACGTTGATAGGTGAGAGGAAATTAATCTTGTCTATGCTTACCGTAACGGCTTCATGTCCGCAGTGGTTCTCCGCAACCATTGCTGCGGCTATATCGATCCATGACATGATTATGCCTCCGAATGCCGTGCCGTAATGGTTTGTGTGTCCCGGCATTACGAGGTACCTTGTTTCTATTTTGCTTTCATCAGGGCTTTTTGTTTTCATGAATATTATCCTTTTAAATTTTCAAACCGCACCCGGCTGAAAAGTTTTTATTTTTTATTCTTCCGGGGCAGATTTTTTTTGAAAAATCATTTGAAAACCATTATAATAAACGTGGCCGCAAAATGCAAAACATATTTTAACAAGGCAGGATTTTTGGGAATGATAACAAAGCTTGATTTTATGAAAAACGGCAATTTTGAGCTGACAGGAACGATCGATATCAGAATAGTCGATTTCAACCCGGTTAATTTGAACGCCGGATCATTCTTCAGCCTGCTCGTCAAACTGCTCATGGGCGTAAAAAAATGCATTGCCAGACAGCTTGCGGATGACAATAAAATCCTGTACGATGAAAGGCTGGAGGTAGTCAAGTCGATTGACGAATTTTTAACCGCTGTTTTCGCCCTGGCCCTGATTGATTCTCCTGAAGAATACCATTACAATGCGAAATACAAGGGCCTCATTGAAATAAATCTGGAAGCAACGAAAATGAAATATATCAAGGGCAGCGGCAGGATAACCGAAAACCTTCCGCCGATAAACAACTATGAATCATGGATCGACGATAACCTCATGGAGATACTGAAAAAAATAATTGTCGAATACGATGTGAAGGGGAATAAAAATACGGTAACCGAGGGAATAGCGAGGATCATATTTTATTCCCTGTATTTGAGATACAGGATCGAATATATCAGGTAAGGAGAAAGGGTATGACACGGGAATACAGGATCGATGAAGGTAAAAAAGTAAACCTTTCGTCATTCGACACCGATTACAGGGGCAGCCTGACGAAAGAAGAGCTGAAAAACGAAACTGCAAAAAATATAGACGAGATCGACAGGCTCCAGTTCAAATTTTATGCAGAATCAAAAAATGCACTGCTCATAATTTTGCAGGCAATGGATGCAGCCGGCAAGGACGGCACAATACGCAAGGTTTTCGGCATGATCAATCCGCAGGGCTGCAGGGTCACATCGTTCAAGGCGCCGAGCGTCGAGGAAAAGTCGCATGATTTCCTGTGGCGCATTCACAGGGAAGTGCCCAAAAAGGGGATGATAGGCATATTCAACCGGTCACATTACGAGGACGTTCTCATAGTCAGGGTGCATGACTGGATCGATGCAAAGGAATGCGAAAAGCGTTTAAGGATCATAAATGATTTTGAAAAAATGCTCCATGATGAAGGTACGAAGATTGTCAAGCTGTTCCTTCACATCTCCAAAGATGAACAGAAAAAAAGATTTGAAAAGCGTCTCCATGACAGGGAGAGGAACTGGAAATTTTCAAAAATGGATGTGCAGGAAAGGAAGCTCTGGGATAAATACATGGGCCAGTATGAAGAAGTGCTGTCAGGCACGAGCGGGGAACATGCGCCCTGGTATGTCATCCCTGCCGACAACAAAACCTTCCGCAATTACCTGGTGAGCGAGATCGTAAAGAAAACTCTTGAAAAAATTGATCCGAAATTCCCCGAGCCCGAGGAGGGCCTCGAGAATATAGTCGTTGAATGACATTTTATTGTACGATATATATGGAAGCAAGGGGTTGTAGCCCATTGTTTCGTAATTTTTCCAGCGGATTATTTTTTTCAATTTTGACAAACTGGAAGCATTATGGATGAAATAAAAAAATTCAGACCGGGGAAGCTCTTCATAGTGGGGTTCGGTTTCTTCGGCATATCGATAATCTGGCCCCTTTACAACTCTTATGTGCCGGTTTTTTTAAAGGAAACGTTCCGGCTCGACCCGGTAATAATCGGCGCCGTGATGAGCATCGACAATGTCCTTGCCGTGCTGCTCCTCCCGTTCCTTGGGGCGTTGAGCGACAGGACGAATACTTTCATCGGCAGGCGCAGGCCGTACATACTTCTGGGAGCGCCCGCTGCCGCTGTGTTTTTTTCTCTCATCCCGTTTGCCAATTTTAGCGGCGGTATTTTTTTGTTCATGTCCGTAATAATCATAATGAAC
>JBJKSS010000129.1:0-4443 GCA_046703745.1 Spirochaetota bacterium | reverse complement strand
TCTTTACCCTGGGCTTTATGACATAGACTTTCCTGGTTTTAGGATCGGCCCATCTTCCACTTCTGTTTTTAACATAATAAGTCAGTATGTAGGTACCCAAAATGCCGGTATTAACAGAACCATTGATAATGACCTTCCTTGTAATATTCCCATCGGTTTTATCTTTGGCATAATATCCCGGTTCGACAAATTTATTGTCCTGCTCAATATAGATAACCTCGGGCCCCCTTAGCCTTATATAGGGCCGTCCTGAATTCCCAAACCTTGAGCCGCCTCCCTTACTCCACCCGTTCATGGAAAACCTTAAATTATTGCATTGGCACCCGCCAAAAATCAAAAGAATGCCCAGTAATACGAAAAACATCAAAATTATTTTCTTATTCATGACAAACTCCTCCCGGTAATTTAATAATCGTATGTATTATAGGCCGTTTTGGTAAGAATTATATATGAAATTTGGTATGATATTAATTGTCCTGATATCAACAAATATGTAATCTTAAATTAAAAACATTGAATTATTTAAATAAATATTATAGTTTCAAAATAATTTTATAACTTTGCAATTATTTGTTTTCATTAATTAATAACAGGATAAACCATGACTGCACAAAAAAAGACATCATTATATCTGCCTCTCTCAATCATAGTATTTTTTTCCTTGACTTTTATAGGGCTGTTTTACATGAATATCACACTGCATGAAAAACTTTTTAAAACTCTGCTCATTTTCATTTTCGATATCGTAATTTTATTCACATTTATTCTCTCAATTTTCATTCAGCACAAGTCGATTGAAAAAAAGCCCGAATATTTCCTGTATTTCCTGTTATACATCCTGTTTATTACAATGCAGTTTGTAATTACCTATATGTCAGGTGAAGTAAGTTATGACAGGTATTATCATTACGGCAATTATTTGCTTCTTATAGCCTTTGCTTCACTGGTTTACCTGAGCCTTAACAATGTTGATGAAATCAAATACGGGCTTATATTAATAAACATTTTTTTTATAATAATTACCGTCTGGTGCTTTATTGAATTTTTTGACGAAAGAATAATTTCAACGATACGGCAGCTTTATCCGAATCTGTCCACAGATGATATCAATGGTTCACAAAAAAGCATTTTGCTCCAGCAGGCTGTAAACAAATTCGGGTATTTGCCATTTTCAAAAGTTTTTGCAAATTTCAGGCCGCAGCTTTCTTTTGGGAACACAAATTATTTTGCCGGATATATCATCGGCCTGATGCCGCTTCTTTTTGTAACACCGATAATTTTTTATAACAGCCAGAAAAAATTTTTCAAAAATTATTTATCCATAATAACGGCCTTCATTGCCCTCGTCGGAATAATTCCGCTGATTTTTACGCAGACAAGGGCCGCCCAATTTGGCTGGTTTATCGGAGGATTTTTACTGTTGTTCATTTCGCTTTTCATCATGGCAAAAAAAATCCCCCTGTATATAAAAATAGCCGGCGCCATATCGATGCTTGTCATATTCGTTATTATTCCGGTGGCCGCATTAAATATCAAATTACCGATAATGGAAAAAATATTCCCGAGACTTGTCAACACCATGGCCAATTTCACCTTCGAACTTAAGGATCGTATTAACGGATGGCAGGGCGGGCTGGGTTTATTCTTCAAACATCCTGTTTTCGGGGCAGGGCTCGGCACCGTTTATGCCGCATCTTTCAAGTATTCATACAATTTTTTCCTTCTTTATTCGACTTCGAATTCATTCAAGCATTCGCACAGTGAATATGTCGAGCTTTTGGGCGAATCAGGCATAATAGGGCTTTTATTCTTCATTGCATTGTTCGGATTTGTAGTTGTAATGCTTTTACGACAGGCTTATTCGGCAAAATATTACTACAGGTTCAGGGTTTTGTCCCTCGCTGCCGCATGCGGCATAATCAGCATGCTCCTGCTCCAGTTTTTCTGTCTGTCCCTGAGAATGAGCGTAACGATGAGCGCTTATTTCTTTTTAATCGGCCTGGGAATATTTCTGATCTCATATAAAAACAGGGCACTTTCTGAAGAACTTCCGGCGTTAAAAGGGAAACAAAAAAGCAGCACCGGAAATACGTTTTTCCTGAAAAAACCGCTGAGTAAAAACGGACTATTCATAACATCGATTGCAGTCCTGACCCTGATAATTGCCGGATACCTGCTGTTCATTCCGCTTTACAAATCCGAATATAACATTATAAAGTATATTGAATACAAAAAACTCTTCATGGACAGAAACTCAATCAGTGATTTAAATGCTGCGGAAAACTATCTGAACGATGCCATAAACATTGTGCCGGATAATGTTTATGCGTGGACGGAGAAATGGGAGCTTGATTTTTATATTTATCTTCAGGCGGCATATCAAAACAATGAGGAAGAAAACGCCTTTGCCAGAGTTGAAAAAGACCTCAATACAATAAACAAAATCATTCCCGGGTACCAGGAAGTATACACAAAGTATGCGACTTTATATATTCAGGAATATGATTATTACCTTCAAAAATATGACTTTTCGCGAAATCCCGTCGATCTTGACAAGGCTGATGAATCAAGAAAGCTCTCATTTGACAACCTGAACAAAAGCCTTGACATGAATTTTCTCGATTTGAACAATCATCTTTACAGGCTGATCTTTTTAAATACTTACAATGACAGAGAGCATTATGATGAATTCATCAAGGATTACACTAGGGCAAAAATTTATCTTGATTTCTGCAGGTCAAAAAAAGTTATCAGGGAGAATGTCGATTTGACTTTCGGAGATAAAAATGATCTTGTTAAAAAAGACAATAAATATTATTTCACAATTAATAATGCCGACATTAAAAAAATCGGCAAACAGGCATTCAACTATAAAAGCATAAGGGATTTTGACAAACTTCAGGGCATGATAAACGATTATTTGAATAACATTTTATCGGCTCTTTATTCTAAAATATAATTATGAAAAAATTTCTAATCTCGATATTTATAACATTTTTGATGATTTCCTGCACCACCGGAGGAGCCGGTATGATTAACAGATTAATCTCCGGCGGTAATAATTATGACAAATACGAAGATGTATATCAGAAATACAAATATATAAATAAAAAATTGAATTTTACCATGGAATTCGATGCCGACTGGATAATTATAACCCAATATCAAAACTTCGACGATTTCCAGAAAAAATTCGCCAGGTATTTTTCAACGGCATACAGTGAGCTTTTATTCATCGGCTTCAATGACAAAAAAGACATCGGGTTGAGGGCCACTGTCGAAACACTGGGGCTGAGCAACAAAAAATATGCGGAAAAAATAAAATCAGCCAATCAGATGGACAGCAGCAATTATAAAATTACAATTTTAAACGATCAGAAAATCAATTTAAAAAACGTTCAGGCTTACAGCCTTGTTTTCGAAACAGCGATAAACCCCAAGAATTCATTTGTCTTTGATTCAATCATTTTCAGGGATCACAAAAACAACTTCAGGATCGATATGTGGACAGACAAAAAAAATTATGATGCGGTAAAGGACTATATTTTTTCCATATATCAGACAATCGACATTATTGCAGCAAACAAAACCGGTGATGAAACCGATGACACAACCGACGATATAAAAAAATAACAGATGCGCGAGGTAAAATTATGATATTTGAATTATTAAAAACCAGAAGAAGTGTAAGAAAATTCAAAGAAAATGAAATTGAAGACAACAAGATAAAAATTCTCCTGGAGTCGATCCTGCTTTCTCCTACCTCCAGAGGCATTGATCCCTGGGAATTCATCGTTGTTGTCAACAGGGAAATTCTAAAAAATTTGTCAGAATCAAAGACGCACGGCGCGGAATTCCTTGCTAATGCCAAAATGGGCATAATAATATGTGCCTATGAAAACAAATCCGATGTATGGATAGAAGACTGTTCCATTGCATCCATCATACTGCAATTGGCCGCAGAGTCATTGGGATTGTCAAGCTGCTGGATCCAGATCAGGAACAGGATGCATGATGAAAACATAACAGCAGAGGCATTTATTCAAAAAACTCTGGAAATTCCCGAAAACATCAGGGTAGAGTCCATAATAGCTTTAGGCTATGCAGATGAAAAAAAAGAGCCTCATGACTTAAGTAAATTGAATTTTAATAAAATATTCTTGAATAAATACGCCAATAAGTATAATATCTGATTCAAAAAAATCATCATGCGGTATAAAATATGTCAGAAAATATTAAAAAATTCAATTTCTCGGACAAAAAATATTTATTATTTTCCCTGCCGTTTGTAATCATTATTTCTTTTTTTACCTATTTTTTCAATTATTCCAATCCGCCGGCATTATTCTGGGACGAAAATTATTATATCCCGGCAAGTCAAAAATACATAGACGGGGTATTCTTCTTTGAATCCCATCCACCTTTGGGCAAACTGCTTATGGC
>JBJKSS010000128.1:0-3191 GCA_046703745.1 Spirochaetota bacterium | reverse complement strand
ATAATTCGTTATCATATAGCCTGCCGTGTTATAGACCTGTATGAGTTTCTCGGGATTCTTTTTCGTGACCATTATGATGTTTGCATAGCCGATGCTGAGTTTTTCCTCGAGCCAGATGCCCATGTATGTGCCCAGCGCATAACCTCCGGCGTATGCCACATAATACCAGACGTTATTCAGATTTTCGATTATTTTGGAAATCGCAAATAGGTAAATGAAAATTTCGATAAAACTGATCAGTGTGGCCAGCTTTTTGAAACCCCTTGAAGTGAATATAAGTCCCAGGGTTGAAAGGCTCACTTCAAGAATTTTTGCGCCGAAAATAATCAACGGAATACCGATTAAGTTGAAATAAACATTTGATTGAATAAAGTTGTTAAGGTTGATCATTTTAGTTCTCCTTCTAACAGGGAAGAAGAACTGAAAAAATTAACTTTAATCCGAAATTATTTCTTCAATCCCCGTTATTACTAAGAATCTAAAAGACTTATGACCCAGAGGGTCTTCACAATTGTGTAAGTCTTTTTCCATCTTTTTTTACCTCCTTAAGGCATTATTAAGTATATAACGAGTTTGCCGGAAAGATCAAGACACAAAGTTGTACTTTTCAGGGAATTTTATAAAAATTTATTAAATAAATTAAAAATTATAATTCAAAAAATTCAAATACTTTATTATACTTAAAAACAATCACGATTATTCATTGGGATAATCGGTTTAAATATTTCAATTTAAAGATTTTTGTTCCTGATTGTTTTTTCTGTCGATCATTTTCTGCATCGTCGTTTCACCGCTTTTTCTCACCGGGTAAAAAAATCCAAAAAGATAAAAATTCAGATTTTATTAATCTCAATTTTGAACAAAAGGTTATAATAAAATATATCGAGGTGATTGAGATGAAATATATATGTCCAATGAAATGTGAAGGTGATAAAACCTATCCGCAAGACGGCAAATGCCCTGTGTGCGGAATGAATCTGAAAGAAGTAAAAGACACAAAATCGAAAAAAGACAAGCCTTCAAAAGGCTGCTGCTAAACGCATACAACCGTTTCGGCAGCAATTAATATGCTGTAGCTTTTATACAATAATCTGAAATCTGAATATTTAAAAAGGAGAAGTGCGAGATGCAATATTACTGTCCAATGAAATGTGAAGGTGACAAAACCTATCCGCAAGCCGGTGACTGCCCGGTCTGCGGAATGCATTTGAAAGAAGTAAAGAAAGCAGAAGCGGCAAAGACTCCAGCTGACTGCATATGCGGCATGCCGGGGTGCAACGGTTCATGTGTAACGAATTGTCAGTGTTCGTTCCAGCAAATCAACCTGGACACGAGGATAACTACGGAAATTAATCTTTCGAAAAACGGCCGGTATAGCTGCCCGATGAAATGCGAAGGTGACAAAACATATCCAAAACCCGGCGATTGCCCAGTCTGCGGAATGCATCTTGAGCAGGTGCTTGTATTCGGTGCGGAGCAGAAAAAGGAAAAAAATGCCGATTATGTGGCATACAGGAAAATGGTGTCAAGATTCATTGTCGCCCTGTCATTCTCAATACCTGTAGTTTTTCTGGCAATGGGAGAAGTGATCCCCGGAGTCGGCGGTTTTTTAAAAAACATTTTTCCGGGTAAAACCGGCTTGTACATCGAATTCCTGCTCTCCCTTCCCGTAGTTCTGTTTGCAGGAGGATTCATATTTACAAAAGGCATAAAAAGCATTTTTTCATGGAAGCTAAACATGTTCACCCTGATCATGCTCGGTGTCGGTGTTGCATGGATTTACAGCCTTTTGGGTACTTTTTTCCCCGGCATTTTTCCCGAGAGTTTCAGGGATCAGCACGGCAACATCCCTGTCTATTTTGAGACTTCCTCTGCAATAATCACACTTGTAATCCTGGGGCAGATGCTGGAGTTAAGGGCGCATTTCAGGACCAATAATGCCATAAAGGAATTATTGAATCTCGTTCCTACCAATGCCGTTGTGATCAGGGACGGTGGGGAAATCGAAGTTGCACTTCAGGATATTGCTGTTAACGATAAAATCAGGATCAGGCCCGGAGAAAAAATACCGGTTGACGGAAAGATTGCCGAAGGAAACGGCATCGTGGATGAATCCATGATAACGGGTGAGCCTCTGCCGGTTGAGAAAACGGCTGGTGACACAGTAACTGCAGGAACGATTAATACCAACGGAAGCTTCATGTTTGTAGCTGAAAAAGTCGGCAAGGATACGCTTCTTGCAAGGATCATAGAAATGGTCAACGAGGCTTCGCGTTCGAAAGCGCCCATCCAGAAACTTGCGGACACAGTGAGCAAATATTTTGTCCAGGCCGTTGTCGTGATTTCCGTTTTGACATTTTTTTCATGGGGAGTATTTTTGTCAAGTTTTGACAGGGGGCTGTTGTATGCAATCGGGGTGCTTATAATCGCCTGCCCCTGTGCCCTTGGGCTTGCGACTCCGGTTTCAATTATGATCGGTACCGGCAAGGGAGCGAATTACGGAATACTGATAAAGAATGCAAAGGTGATACAGGAGATGCGAAAGGTTGATACCGTTCTGGTAGATAAAACCGGGACATTGACAGTGGGCAAACCTGCACTTCAAACCTTTAAAAGCTTCGGCTCGTACAGTGATGAGGAAATACTCATGTTTGCAGCAAGCGTTGACGCCAACAGCGAGCACCCTCTTGCAGAATCAATCGTAAAAGGCGCCAGAGACAGGGGGATAAGTTTCATCGGATCAAAAGATTTCAAATCGGTTACGGGAAGGGGGGTCAGAGCTTTAATCAACGGGATGGAAGCTGCGGTCGGAAATGACAAGCTCCTGGAGGATTATAAAATCCCGCCCTTTTCCGGCAATGAAACGATACTTCAATTGCAGACAAAAGGACAGACCGTGATGTTTGTGATTTTAAATAAAAAACTCGAAGGTGTTATCAGTGTTGCCGACCCGGTCAAGGACAGTACGCCCGGCGCGCTTAAAGAGCTTCATGACCGGAATGTGAAAGTCGTCATGCTGACCGGTGATAACAGGATCACTGCGAATGCAGTAAGCGAAGAGCTGGGGCTTGACGGGTTTAAGGCGGAATGCCTTCCTGAAGACAAGTTCAACATGGTAAAGGAATACCAGTCCAAAAATGCATTCGTCGCAATGGCCGGTGACGGGATCAATGATGCGCCCGCACTTGCAC
>JBJKSS010000127.1:0-3815 GCA_046703745.1 Spirochaetota bacterium | reverse complement strand
ATTTTTTCGGAATAAAAATGGTTACCAGTATAACAATGGAAATTATTGAAATGGATAATGCCCACCATGCCAGCCATATTACTACCGACAGGGGGAAGAAAATCAGATAATTAATAATTTTTCTCATACAACCAGTCTGATTTGTTTTGGTTTTACCGTAACTTTTATTGGTGATTTGCCCTCAAGGTCCCCGTCCGGCATAACTATATAATCGGGCTTTGAATATATCACCACGCTTTTTGCCTTTAAATATAAACAGCCCTTGTCATGAATATGCTTACCGTTAAAGGTTTTTCTGAACCCGTTTAAAAACTGCATCCTGTTGATGTCATGAAGCACGGTAATATCAATCAACCCGTCATCGTGCTTTGCGTCAGGCGCAATCATTATGGGCCCGCCCGTATATTTTGTATTTGAAAGCGTAATAAAAAAAGCCCTTTCCGAATGAAATTTCTTTTTGCCGTTGTCAAAGGTAATGGTTGTATCATAAGGCCTGAATTTTTTCAGCGCAAGCACGGTGCCGAAGACATAGCTCAAGGAACCCCAGATTTTTCCCTTTCCCACAACATAGTCTGCAATGTCGGATATGAATCCCAGGCCGATCACATTTATACAGTACTGTTTGTATTTCCGCTTTAAAGACTCGAGCAGCAAAACATCATAAAATTTTGGCTTCTGCGTTTTGTAATGTTCCAGGGAATCATCTATTGTCGTAATATTGTAATCCCTGAGCAGTGAATTGCCGCTCCCGGTCGGCAGGGGAAAGAGAGGAAGTCTTTTATTTATCGGCAATTCCATCAGGCCATTAACTATTGTTGATATTGAGCCGTCACCTCCCATACTGATAATCAGATCATATTTTTTTCCGGAATGAATTTTGGCAATAAAATCTATCGTCTCTTCACGGGATTTTGATTCGAATACGTCGATTTTCTCAAACAAATTTTCATGCTTCAGTATACCGTAATATTTGTCGAAAATGGCATTCAGGCGCCCGCCTTTTGCCTGGAAATTATTTATCAAAACCGGTTTTCTAAAATTATTCGTCATTATCCGCCTCTTCCACTTTATATATTGACAGCTCCCATAAGCATCGGTTTTACACTTGCGTAATAATTATCTATATATGGTAAATAAAAAAAAATAAATTGCAATTATTAAATTAAAATATTATTTTTTTAATAAATAGTATAGTTTTTTTTAAAAAAAAAACAGAAATTTTTAAAAAATACGCAAGGGGTTTATGAAGAATATCAGCAGAGAATTTGAAATCGCGGGCCTCGTGGTTTCCGAAGGCATAGCAATGGCGCCGGTGTGCCACTACCAGGTCGGGAGCCTCGAACAAACCGCATATTATATAATTGAAGAATCTAAAATTGAAGATGAGATCGAAAGGCTCGACAGAGCCATACTTGAAAGCAAGAAGGAGCTCGGCGTATTGTATGAAAACATAAAAAATACCCTGGGAATAAACGAAGCCAAAATATTTGAAACCCACATACTTATCCTGGACGACAGCCAGGTTCTGGGAAAAATCAGAATGAAAATCAGGGAAAGCAGGATTAACGTGGAACACGCCGTCAAGGAAACATTCGAGGAATACGAAGAAATTTTCGCAAAAATGGACAATGAATACTTCAAGGACAGGGGAACGGATTTTTCTGAAATCAAGCGAAGGCTGCTGAGTCATTTTACCGGGGAAACGGGCAGATTCCTCTGCGAGGAAGACTGTGTGGTAAGCAGGATCGGCAAGATAATTGCAACCAGTGAATTTACGCCGTCAATGATAAGCCTGATGAAAAATAACGATATAAAGGGATTCATTACCAAAACGGGCGGGATCAACTCCCATGCCGCGATTTTGTCCCGGGCAATGAATATCCCGTATATTTCCGGGATCGGCATGATAGAAAAAATCAAGTGTGGATCTCTCGGCATAATTGACTGTGAAAAAGGCAAAATAATTTTCAACCCCGGTACAGAAACCGTATCAAAATATGAAAGGATGCTTGAAGACAGGAACAAAATTGAAGCCGAGGACAATTTTTACGGGCCTGTAGTCGAGACCGGCAGCAGAATTAAAATCGAGATTCTGGCCAATATCATGAACGCAGAAGATATGGACAATGTTGAGAAATACAACCTTGCCGGTGTCGGACTGGTGAGGACGGAATTTTTATTTCTTGAAAATGAAAATTTTCCCACGTCAGCCGAACAGGCGCTTGTATATAAAAACCTGATCGAAAAGGCAAAGGGAAGACTGGTCACGTTCAGGGTGTTTGATCTCGGCGGGGACAAAAAGATCAAGAGCCTCAAATTTTTCGATGAAGAAAATCCACTCCTCGGCTTGAGGGGCATAAGATACCTCATGAAATATAAAAAAATACTGGAAGATCAGGTAAGGGCAATTTGCATGGCAGGCAATTCCGGCAATGTCAGGATAATGATTCCCATGATTTCTAATTATAACGAACTTGAAGAAGTCCTCGTGATAATAAGGAAAATCATGCAGGAGCAAGCGGCCAGCATTCCTGTTGGCATGATGTTCGAGGTGCCTTCCGTATTCATCGACCCGAAACCTTACCTTGAGATTATCGATTTTGTCAGCATAGGAAGCAATGATCTCGTCCAGTATCTCTTCGGTGTCGACAGGAACAATCTGCATGTGAGCCACCTCTACAACAGGGATTCCGATATAATTTAGAAGCTGATCAAAAATCTTGTCGAAGAAGCGGCCAGTTATAACATTGATGTTTCACTTTGCGGTGAAATAGATTTTGAGTCGGGTTTTACGGAAAACATAATAAGGGCGGGGATAACAAAACTAAGCGTATCACCGCTGGGTATTCCGCACCTGGTGAAAAAACTCAGTGAAATAAAATGATCTGGAGGAAAAGTCTATGCTGAAAATCGGAGACAAAGCCCCCTCATTCGAATTGAAGGATCAATCGGGCAGGATCAGAAGTCTTGAAGAATTCATGGGCCGCTGGATAGTACTTTATTTTTATCCGAAGGACAATACACCGGGCTGCACACAGGAAGCCTGTGATTTCAGCCTGAATATTGCCGACTTTGAAGGATTGAAATCCTTGGTGATAGGAATAAGCAAGGATTCGGTTGAGAGCCATAAAAAATTCGCCGACGAGTTCAACCTGAAAATAATTCTTTTAAGCGACCCCGGGCATGAAATCATTGAAAAGTACGGAGTATGGAGGGAAAAAAAGTTCATGGGCAAGACTTCATTGGGCATCGTACTCACGTCTTTTATATTTGGCCGGGATGGGAAAATCGCCCATGCCTGGGATAATGTCAGCGTCAAGGGGCACATCGAAGAAGTCAGGATGAAACTTAAAGAGCTTGAATGACCTTATTTTAATGAATTAATGAAATCCGTGATATACCCGGTAACCAGACCGGTTGTTTCAGGCGATCTGATACTGCCCGCCAAAACATGATCCTTTGCCTCCCTGACATTTATAATTTTTTTTACAGGGCTCCTGATTTTTCCAAAAATCTCTTTTGCTTTCGGTATATCGATCACATCATCATTTTCCGTGTAGAGGAATAGTGCCGGGGCCTTTATTTGCTCATAGTTTACGGATTCTGCCGCCTTGATTACCGACATAAGATTGACTATCGCATCGGACCTGTAAAACCTCGTCCAGTAATGGCTCTCCTCATAGGATTTTGAATCAAAATAAGAATATTTCCCAAGACAAATTTCCGGCAGGTAGACTCCCCACGGAAGCATTACAAGACCGGCTTTTTTATCTGCAAGTTTGAAATTCGGCGAAATCAAAATCAGGCATTGTATG
>JBJKSS010000126.1:0-6652 GCA_046703745.1 Spirochaetota bacterium | reverse complement strand
ATATAGTTTTGAATCAAAAAATGCTGACCGATGTCAACAAGATACTGGACGAAGTCAACAACATCCTGTCATGCGACTTCAACATCAATCATTCGACTATCCAGATTGAGACCGAAGGCTATGATCATTCCACAAACTGCAAACTTTAAAAATCCGGCAGAATAATTTTTATAACTTGAGTTTACATTTATTACTTTACTACGGGAATAATTAGCGATAAAATGTATTATCAAAAATACATGAGGCATAATTATGTCTTTGACAAAGAAGCATTCCTATCAATTAATTAAAAACCTGATGAACGAAATCGCCGGTGTTTTCGTCGGAAAAAACGAACCTGCGCATTATATGGTTACAGGACTGTTATCCGGCCTGCATGTGCTGATAGAGGACATCCCGGGAGTAGGCAAGACAACCCTTGCAAAGGCGCTGGCCAAAAGTGCAGATCTCGACTTCGGGCGCATTCAATTCACACCGGACCTCCTGCCCGGCGACGTAATCGGTATGACTGTATGGAGCGTTGAAAAAAAGGACTTTATCTTCAAGCCGGGCGCCATAATGCACCAGTTCATACTGGCCGATGAAATAAACAGGGCCAATTCACGCACCCAGTCGAGCCTGCTCGAGGCGATGCAGGAGGAATCCGTCACGGTCGACGGCAATACCTACATGCTGCCCGATCCGTTCATTGTGGTTGCGACACAAAACCCCTTTTCATTCGCAGGCACATTCATGCTTCCCGAGGCCCAGATCGACAGGTTCGGCATATCGTTTACAATCGGGTACCCTTCGGAAAAAGACGAAGTAAAAATTCTCGAAAAATTCAAGGCCGAAAATCCGTTTGACAGCATAAGCCCTGTAATAACAACCGAACAGATCAGGGAAATAAAAAAAATGGTTTCCGAGGTTTATGTCGATGACAAGATAAAAAAATACATAATAAGGATCGCGAATGCAACCAGGTCATCGGCAAGGATAAGGCTCGGCATGAGCCCCAGGGCGAGCCAGCATCTCCAGAGGGCGTCACAAGCCGAAGCATACATTTCACAGAGGGATTTCGTGATACCGGAAGATGTTATAAACACATCCGGCATAGTGCTCCCCCACAGGGTAATAACATCAAGCGAGGCAAAACTTGAAAACATCAGCCCGGCAGAAATTATTTCGGAATTAATTGAGAAAACACCCATACCGTCAGGCATTAAATTTAAAGATTAAATGAGAAGATTAATAAGAATAAATTTCAAATCGGTTTTCTTATATTTCTTCAGCACACTGATAATGTTCCTCGCCGGCATGTCGATGGGCGGATACCTTGCATTCGTTTTTTATTTCATGCTGTTATATCCCGTTATATCGGTAATTCATCTGGCAATATCGGGAATGCAGTTGAGATACTTCGAAAATTTGAGCCAGGAGCATCCCCAAAAGGGCGAGAAAATCGATTATATTTTTACCATGTCCAATGAATCTGTCCTGCCCGGCGTGAATATGTACGTTAAATTCAAACTCGTAAATTACGGTATCGATAAAAATATCGAAGATTTGTACCTGTCCCTTGATGCCGGCAAATCCGTCACGAACAATTTTACAATAAAATGCCCTTACCGCGGAATATACAATGTAGGCATCGAGTCCCTCGAGCTTACCGATTCGTTGAAATTCATAAGGATTTATCCCGAGGTCTTTTACAAAACGTTCTACGTTTATCCCCGGATCATACAACTCGACAGCTTTTTAAGGGAAATCCGCAAGGACAGCGACATAAGCATGCAGGAAACCGGCAGGGTTTATGATTACACCCTTTTTGATTCCGTAAAGGAATACAGGACGGGCGATCCGGTAAAACACATTGCCTGGAAAAAATTTTTCCAGACCGGCAATCCGTATATCAAAACTTACGATTCAAGCTCAACGTCAGGAGTCATAATTTATATGGACACGCGCAGGGCCGAAAATCTGGCAATGGAATCCATGCTTGAACAGGAAGACTGCTCTGTGGAGATCCTCGTCAGCCTTGTCAGGTATTTTTTAAGCAAATCGGTTCAAACAAATGTATGTGCCTCGGGATTGATTGATTTTTCCTTCAGGGGGAACGATATGTCCTCGTTTGAAAGTTTCTACAAATCGACCATAAAAATAGATTTCAACAGCCCGTACGGCCCGAAAAAATCATTCCTCGAAGCGTACAGCGAGAACAGCATAAACTGCGAAACAATCATATTCATAACCCATGTATGCGACCCGGAAATATTCAGCCTTGTCCGGGATTCTGAAAAAACCGGGCTCGAAACGATCATAATCGTAAACCAGATGCACATGAAGGCCGAGGAAAAATTGAAAATAAAAACCTATATGAATAATCTTAAAAGCAAGGCGGACAATATAGTGGTCGTGAATAATTCCCAGAACATAAAAGAAGACCTCCAATGACAAAAAAAAATGCAGTTAATATAATTTTATCCCTTTTATTGGCCTTCACTCCGCCGCTTTTTTTCATAATAACCCTGAAGGCTTATGACAACTATGCGATCCCGGCAGCATTTGTCCTGCTTTCCAACCTGTTGTTTTTTGTCAGGTATAAAACGGGCCTTAAACCCGCATGGCCCGTAAATATCCTGCTGATTTCCGGCTATACGGTATTTGCCGTGCTGATTCTCATTTACACAATTTTCATCCCGTATTCGAGCTACGACGCATGGCTCAAATTCATCGGAATGAATTTAAACGGCGGCTCGATATCGTATCTTTTTGTTATCGGGATGAGTTATTTCTCAAGCATTTTTGCGGGGCTGGTTTATAAACACGGATATTTGAGACCGATTGCCGGGTTAATATCATGCATGATAATACTCAACCTGATTGTTTATCAAAACCTGACCGTGTTCATTGCAGCCGCTGCATCGATATTTTTATGTGTTTCTGCGTTGATCGTTTTAAACAGGAAATTCAATTTTAATTCCCAGTTCACCGCAGCAAAATTGTTCATTGCCGTATTCATCCTGTCTTCGCTTCTCACCTTGCTGAATATTCACAACAGCAAATGGCTGAGCGGCTATTCCCTGCTGCCGAGGTTCAGGAACATTTTTACAACCCTTTTCCCCAACCTGCCTATAGAAATCGGGGAAGCAAAAAAAAGCTTCGGCGGCATCACCATCGATCAATACGTCATGGGCGGCAAACCCCTTCTTACGAACAGAGAGATATTCAGGATATCGGGCAGCAGGGGCACCAAACTCTATTTGAGATGCGAAGTATATGACTATTTCACCGGCTATACCTGGCAGAAATCTGAAAAGCTCCTTGAAAAGACCCCCGGTTATGAATTATTCAGATTTTCAAAATCCGATGTAAATGACATTGAAATAACAACCCTCGCAGATTATTACTACCTTCTCCCCCACACCCTCGACACAACGGGAATCAAACTCGAGGGACAATACCTTCCCCGGCTCGTTTACGGAAGCTTTGACACCGGATATGCATTGAAGCTTCCGCTTATAAAAAACACGAAAATTATACTTTCGAGAGCTTCAAACAACCTGAAAACAAACTATAACGAAGCGGCACTCGGTTATTATCTTCAAATTCCCGACCTTTTAAAAAACGATGTCCGGAACCTTGCAAAAAAACTCTCGAAAAATGCAGAAACCAAAACTGACATACTGAACAATATCGACGATTTCCTTAAAAGGGACTTTGTGTATTCTTTAAACACAAATCCTCCATCGGGAAGCTATGATTTTGTCGAGGACTTTTTATTCAACCAGAAAAAAGGTTTCTGCGAACATTTTGCCACAGCTTTTGTAATACTTGCCAGGCTAAACGATATTCCCGCAAGATATGTAACCGGATACCTGATTACCCTGCCGATAGACAAGGACAGCGCAATGTGCACCGGTTACAATGATCACTCATGGGCCGAAGTTTATCTTGAAGGCAGGGGCTGGACCACCTGGGAATCCACCCCGCCCATGCAAACCGATGCAAATCTGAATAAATTAATAATAGACAGGAATGACAATTTGACCATAGCCCAGATTAAGGAAATCCTTGATGAAAAGGGACAGACCCGAAGCCTGGTTAATTGTGACTTCAAAAATATAAAAATAATTTTAACGGTTATTGTATCGATATTAACGGCCCTTTTAATCATTTTTATCACCATCGTCATACTTTACAAAACTGCCTGTTTAAAAAGCGCAAGGGGAAAAATTGTTTTTTATTCCCGGAAAATCATCTCAAAATCGAAAAAAATGAAGATCCCTCATCCGTCTGTTACGGGCTGGAGGGCATGGGGAGAATCATTCAAGGTTTTCAGAGGAATCAAGGCTTCGCATGCTGCCCGGTTTACAAAAATAATAGAAAACAGTTTTTACGGCAATATCCTTCCTGGTAAAAAGGAATTGAAATTCATAAGATTATTCTACAATCATGTCAAAAAATCATTTTAAAAATTATAATAGGTGCCCTGCCTGGTGAATCCCAGGAACCCGTCTTTCACCGGATCAAAATCTGCATAATTATCGCCGTAATGTGTTAAAAACATCATACCCCTGATATAATCGGGCAATGTCATTAATTCCTCATAAGATGCATGAACCCCGCCTTTAAAAAACTGGCAGTCATGAAAAATATATTTGATTTTTGACTTTTCATTTATGAATTCGCTGAACAAATCCCTGTCAAATTTGGTATCGGATGAAAAAAGAATAAAATCATCGATTATGATGCCGTATGAAATAAATGAATCCCTCCAGGACTTCGAGCTGTCGGGAATGTGCATTGTCCTGAAGAGCTTGATGTTTATGTCATTTATGTCTATGCTGTACAACTCACGGGGGTCTTCGGCAAGCTTTTCGGGCCTCAGGGGTTTGAATAAATCGCTGAAGCTTAAAAGTTTGTTTTTCACCCTTTCATTGTAGGCACAACCGCCCTTTAACGAATGATCCCAGAGGATTTCCTCATATTCTTTCGTTATAATCATATAGGGGGCTTTTTTGTACGCATACCTGTTCATCAGGGCAAATTCTTCCAACCCGCCTATATGGTCGGCATGAGAATGGGTTATCAAAAGATTCTGGATGCCGGAAATATTGATGCCGTATTCATATAATGCCTGGGTGCATTTTGTCCCGCAATCAACAAGAATATTCGTATTACCCTTGATAATTATAAAATTATTCTGGTAATTTATTTTTGAAAAAGCCGACCCGATGCCGACCCAGAATAATGACAAATTCCCGTCGTTTGATAAAGATAACTTTTCATTTTTATTCAATTTAACGATTTCCGGCATAATTAAACCCGTAATAATTATTATCATAAAATTATCGGTTTTTTCCATGTAAAAATTTCAATATATATGGAGAAAAAATAATTAACCGATGAAAATATTATCTGATAAAACAATAAATCCGCAAATCACTTCTATTATTTTAGAATATAGTTCAAATTTTTCGGAATGTCATTCAAACTGACAAGTTTTTGCGCGCCGCCGCATTTAAAAGCCTCATTAGGCATTCCAAACACAATGGAAGAAGCTTCATCCTGTGCCATGGTCCTTGCCCCGGCCAATCTCATTTTCAACAGACCCTGTGCTCCGTCTTTGCCCATGCCGGTTAATATTATTCCTATTGCCCTGCTTCCTGCGGATTTGGCAACCGATTCAAAAAGCACATCAACGGAGGGACAATGCCCGTTAACCAATTGCCCCGGTTTGCAGGATAATTCAAAATGATCCAATTTTTTTGCAGCAGTCATCTGCAATCCTCCGGGTGCAATGTAAACATTACCATCAAACAGAATGTCCCCGTTTTCGGCTTCCTTTACTTTTACCCTGGAAATACTGTTAAGGCTTTCTGCGAACATTTTGGTAAAAACTGGCGGCATGTGCTGGACTATTACTGTGCCGGGCATATCTTCATGAAAACGCTTGATTATTTTCGTCAGGGCCTGTGTGCCGCCCAGGGAAGCTCCAATGGCAATTATTCTGTCGGATTTCTTTTTAAAATAATTGTTTTTTTTAACTTCATCGTATACGGCAGCATTATCATTTTTAATATTGTATTTCGACGGGTCAACATTAATAGCCGATTTTATTTTTTCTTTCAGTTCATTGATAAACATTGACTGTTCTGTAATGTTCGATGCCGATGCTTTCAATACAAAATCAACGGCGCCGTATTGAATGGCTCTCAAAGTTATGTTTGAATCCGGTTTTTTCAGTGAACTTAAAATTATCACGGGCAAGGGATTTTCCAGCATTACCCGCCTTATAAAATCGAGAATGCTTCCTCCCGGCATATCTATATCAAGAATCAAAACATCCGGCTTTTTTAAAAAAATTTTGTCCCTTGCAATAAAAATATTTGAGGCTTTGCCGATAACTTCAAACATGGGATCCGACGATAAAAGCCTGTGAAGGAAATCCCTGTAGACCGCCGAGCCATCTGCAATCAATGCTTTAATTTTTCCCATGAATTCCACCGGAATAACATTTTATAGAATAAAAATAATATTACCTGCAAGACAGCAGATAATATAATTATTATTCCGGGATTATAAATTTAATATTAAAAATTTGCAAGAAAGAGAAGTTTAAAAAGGTCAAAAGAATGTAAACCCTTAGTTTTTAGAGGAAAATCTTACA
>JBJKSS010000125.1:0-3556 GCA_046703745.1 Spirochaetota bacterium | reverse complement strand
TAGCCAGTGCGATCCGCGGCATGGAATTCATGGGCAGCATAAAAAATCACGCCAGAACTCTCCAGGGCAAGGTTAAGGAGAGGACAAAAAAGCTGAGCATAGCGAATAACAAGTTGAAAAAACTTGATGCGTTGAAAAACGATTTTATCGCCAACATAACACATGACTTCCGCTCGCCGCTCACCGTTATCCTGAACGTTGCCGATCTCGCACTCAAAAGTGCATCCAAAAGCAGCGAAGATTTCAGGCTGATTTACAATTCATCGGTAAAACTTAAGTCATCCATAGACAGACTCCTTGAACTTGCAAAAATGGACGCACACGGACTGAAGCTTAAGATCAGAAAAATCGATATAACAACTTTCCTTAACAATATTCTGAACTATTACATATCATCGCTTATCAACACGAATATCAAGATAATAAAGCTTCTTCCTGCCGAAGGATCGAACCCGGTTTATACCGATACGGAAAAACTTGAAGAAATAATCAACAACCTTGTTTCAAATGCCATTAAATTCGTTGATGTGGACAACGGGGTAATCGAAGTGTCATTAAGTGAAGAATCCGATTACGTGACAATCATAATTTCAGATAACGGCATAGGCATACCCCGGGACAAACTTGATGTGATTTTCAACAGATTCGAACAGCTTCAGGAAGGAAGAAGCACGTATTACGGCGGCACAGGCATCGGCCTTGCATTCTCAAAACAGCTCGCCGAATACATGAAGGGCGATATATGGGCCGAGTCCGAAGGCAAGGGAAAAGGATCTAAATTTTTCATCAGGCTGAAAAAAGGCAGCGGCCACTTCAATCCAAGGGACATCATGCCGGATGAGGCCCCGCCTGTAAAAAAAGACCTGAAAAACCTGATAGAATTCGAACTGCAGAAAAAAAACGACAGGCAGTTTGTCCTGACATTTTTCTCGAAAAAGAATGAAGAAAACGAATTCGATCACAAAAAAGGCGTCATCCTGATAATCGATGATGATGAAAATATAGCAAGGATCATCATGACATACCTGTCGATCAACGGGTACAAAAATTTCATAATTGCATGCAGCGGGAAATCAGGACTGGATGCCGTATACAAGCACCTGCCCGATCTCATTATCTGCGACTACAACATGCCGGATGCAAAAGGAGACAAAATACATGACGAACTCGCCGGAAACCCCAATTTCAAAAACACGCCGTTCATATTTCTCTCGGCAATCGGGGACAGGAGCATTATCATCGAACGCAGGGAAAAAGGAGCAAGCGCCTACCTGAAAAAACCGATTGACGAAAAGGATCTGGTGCTTACCGTTGAGCTTCACATGAAAAAATATTTCGAATTCCTCAAGACACTGAAGCTGGCCACCATTGATGAACTTACCGGCCTTTACAACAGGAGGGAAACCCTGAAAAGGTTTTCCGAAGAATTATCCGTAAGAAAGTTAAGGGATATTTCGATAATATTTTTTGATATAGATAACTTCAAGGAATTCAATGACAGGCACGGGCATCAGTGCGGCGACAGAATATTGAAAGAGATTGGCCATATACTCAAAAAATCATTGAGGGACTATGACACAGCGGGCAGGTTCGGCGGCGATGAATTCATGGTAATTTTGCCGGATGCGAACCTTGAGAAGGCAGCGACCGTTGGAGAAGCGGTCAGGGTACAGATATTCAAATGCATAATTCAATACGACGATAAAAATCTGAGCGTTACCTCAAGCTTCGGGGTCGCATCGCTCAGGGACAACAAAAAATATATCCTCGGGAAACTGAACCTCAAAAGCCTCGAAAGCATTTTTGTGGCAAGAAAAAGGAAAGATACAAACTGGCACGAAATTAAAAAGATCAAGCAGCAGATCGCGGAGCTCATGCTTGGCATGGCCGATATTTCCCTTTACAGGGCAAAATCAACTGTTTGCAGCAAATGCGGTTATTCCTCCGAAAACCAGGGTGCATTCACAGACGGTAAATGCCCGAGGTGCGGCGGGGCCGATATCGCCGCCGGAAAAAACAAAATAAACATTTTCAGCAGCAAACAGAATTAACCGGGGAAAACCTGTTTTTAGAAAATATCCTTTATCCTCAGGACGGAGCCATAGCGGTTGAAAAGATCACCGGAGAGCCAGTGTTCAGGATGGGACTTTAATGAGGAATTCAAATACATCGGCGTGTTGATAATCTTGCCGTTTTTGTCCCGGTAAACGGCCGGCTTTTGAAGGTTCATCTGTTCAATCACGATGCCCAGGACATAATTTGCATGAATGAAATTGATAGTGCCGTCGTCATCAACCGAGATTACCATGCCGACATGTGTAAGGCGGTCATCGCCGTTTTTCCCGTTCTCATTTGCGTCCCAGGTGTTGTCCCAGAAAATCACATCGCCCGGCTCGGGCCTCCTGTCATTGAACAACGACTTGTTGTCCTTCAGGGTTCGATAAAACCTCTCCACGCCACCTCCGTTGTATTTACCGAAATATTTCCTTATGTCGATGCCGGCAGAATAATAAATTGCGCCTATCGTGCCGATGCAGTCCAGTGTGAATGATTTCCCGTTGACGAAAACCTTGCTGTATGTTTTTTTACCAAGAAGTTCATCCGCCTGCCTGAGGATCGTTTCCCGGACTTCGGAGTTTATCTGCCCTTTTAGCGAATCTCTAAGAGTTGAAAAGTATGAGGCGCAGGAAAAAAAAGCGAAGAATGCCAGAGAAAACAATAATCCAATGCGGTATTTTTTCATAATCTCCCACTTGAATGTAATCATGAAAAAATACCGCATTTGTCTTAAAAATTCAAAATATTTAAGAATTATTTAAAATTTTTAAAATAATCCACAGTCTGTACCGTTCCATTATCATGTTTTTTCTTGATCGGGTTGACTTTTTATTATATATATATTTCCAGACGGATGAATGTTAAAAGAGCTGTGTGGCCTTATTTTTGCAAAGGAGGGATCATGCCTGATCATGTCGACAAGCCGGCACCGTCGGTTTTTTACATGGCATTCCTGCTTGTTTTATTTTCTGTTATCCTTTCCCTGCCTCTTTTTATGACAGCGTTCGGATTAATCAACATCCAATCGGCAATTGTCATGCTTGTGGGATTTTCTGTTCCTGCGCTTATTTTCATTCTGCTTGTTCATTCGGCATTCAGCACGGTTTATAAGGTTGCCGGCGGGTATTTGACGATAAAAAGCGGAATCATCATTTCCGTCAAAATACCGTTGGACGAAATAAAAGAAGTAAAAAAACTGAAGTTCATACGAAGGGTGCTCGGCAGGGGAATAAGGACAATCGGCGCCTGCAACAGGTTCACAAACGGTCTGGAAATTCTTACAGGAAACAGATCATACATGATTTCTCCGTCCGATCCGGATATTTTTTATCATTCAATTATCGAGTAGAGTGAAACTGGATTTGTACATTATTCAGCTTCAACCCTCTCACAGAAGCGTACGTACGGGTCTCGTATACGGCTCCTGCTAATTCATTTGCCTTCTTAACAAGGTTGCAATCTTAAAGTAATTCACAAAACCTCTAATCAACTTCCGTCG
>JBJKSS010000124.1:0-3674 GCA_046703745.1 Spirochaetota bacterium | reverse complement strand
CTTACCGGCTTCACGAGCCACAAAAAATGTCGAACTTCAACCTAATCTGCTTTTGGATATATCATCGGTCAAAATGATGTATCTTTAGCATCCTTATCCAACTTTTGACTTTTTATCATACCTCCTTGATAATATATAGTCTCTATTATGATTGATATAGGCAATAGGTTCAATATATAAAATCGTCTTTTTTTTGACTTTATTCCACCTGCATCCCGCTTAAGCAGAAAATTTCAGGCAGAAATATCGGCCCGAAATTGATATTTGACTGTTTAAAAATCGTTCGGAAATTATAAAAAAAACCGCATGCTTTTTGCCGGATTATACGATTAATATAATATGGGAAAAGATTGATATTCAGAATATTATCCGGAGAACAGTTATAATAAATAAAAGGCATCTTGATATATTTGAAAGAATATATAATGACTACAAGAAGATTATTTATAATTTTTTACTCATCAAAACCAGCAACAATGCGGATGTGGCGACAGATGTCCTGAGTGAAACGTTTTGTGCAGTGCTGGAATCCATGGAGAGAGCGGTTAAAATAAAGAATATGAAAAGTTATTTGATCCGGATTTCATACAGAAAGCTGTGTGATTATTTGAGGAAAAAATATCATGATGAAAATTATCATAAATATTTTGATACTCCTGAAAAGCTTGACGATTCTATGGCCGAGGATTTGCATGAAAAACAGCAGGTATTGCTGGTGAATATGGCTATCGACAACCTCAAGCCGGTTTATAAAAATGTGCTGAGATCCGCATATATTGAAAACAAGAGCCAGGATGAAATTGCATCAGAACTAAACAGGTCGTTGTCTTCTGTTGAAAGCATTCTTGTGCGTGCCAGGAAAAAATTGAGAGTGGAATTGTTAAAACTCAAAGGATTCGGCAATGGGTGATTTTAAGGGATCATTTAAGGATATGGAAGGAAAAAAACTTATTCAGCTCCTGCAAAAGCAATCCTCACTTGCGGATGTACCGGATGAAGTGGACAGGATCGTTTTCGCAAAACTGGATGAGAAAAAAAAACTTCTGGATCATGAGAAAAATTTTCATTCGGCCTTTAATCTTAATAGGTTATTCGCAATGGCGGCCCTCGCAGTTGTTTTCATTTCAGTCGTCGGTTTTATATGGTACTTAGGGATTAAGCACGGTTCGATGGCTTTAAAGCTTGAGGCAAACGGGGAAGTATATATAAACAACAGGCTGTTAGCGGACAAACCGGGGAAAAAATATTTTTCCGAAAATGATTCTGCGGCGACAGGAAAGAATTCAACCTTGAAATTAAAAGTCGGATACGACACCGTAATCTCGCTCGGCGAATCGACAGGCATAAAAATTTTAAAAATTGACAGGAAGAACAGGAATGAATTCTCCAGAGTTTACCTTGATAAAGGCAAAATAAATTGTTCTGTAAAACTGCCTTCAATAAAATCCCGTTTTGAAATCCTGACCAGTGCCGGTTCATTCACGGTAAAAGGCACGGAGTTTTCCGTTGAGATCAGGGATAACAGGGATGTGGCCTTGAGAGTAAACAGGGGAGTCGTCGAGTCAGCTTTGAACATCGGCAAAAGTCTGAATCTTGATAAAATCAAAAATCATGATCCCGATGTTTACGGGGAACTCTCAAAAATCCTTGATTATAAAATCAGTGTCGGTAAAAACGAAACGCTGGTATTAAAAAGCGGCCTGATCGACAGGTTTAACAGGGATTTGACTGAAAGCCTGGGCTCCGGGGGAAAACCCGGACCTGATATTATAAATGATCTTGAGTCCCTGCATGATGGAATGAACCGGCTGACGATTCATTCCACAGGAGAAAAAGACTTGAACGGCGCTGATGAAGGCATGAGGGCGGAAAAAATCTACACGCTTGAATCCGGTGTTACATTTTCCGGGTTGGATACAATTGTATCGTCCGGCGGCAAAAGGTTCATATTTATTGCCTGCAACAAAAATAAAACCCTGTATTGTTTTGATGTCAACACCAATAAACTGAAATGGAAACTGACAGATAAAAAAATCAAAAACATAACCGCACCGGCAGTTTTTTACAATGATAAAATCGTGCTCGGCACGCCGGACGGAATTTTCGTCATAAGCACAGACGGCAAGATTGTCGATTTTAAGACAATTGCAAGGGGGCCGAATTACTGGTCGAGCCCGGTGATTGCCGGCGGAAGGTTATTGATCCCGGGGTTTGAAACTGTTTATACTTATGACGGGGCAAATTTTTCCGGTTTGAACAGTGCCATAAAAACCAACGGGCAGATTTATTTAAGTTATGGCAGTAATTTGATTTTTTATTCATTGTTGAATGAAAAGAAAATAAAGATTTTCGATCTGGCCAATAACAGAATTGCCGATGAATCATTCGTCCTGGCCGACAGGGTCTTCATGCCGCCTGCTGTCGATGGTGCAGATTTATACATTGCGGATATAAGCGGCAATATTTATAAATTCGACCGGACAAATAATTCCAGGAAAATTCTGAAAATTGATGCGGGAATTATTTCACAAATTGTATATTCAAATGATTATCTGTATTTTATTGCCAATGACGGTTATTTTTACAGGGCGTATACGCCGGAATTCAACAGGGTTGAAAGGCTTGCCCGGGTTGATTATAATCAGGCAAAAGATTCTTATCTGTCGAAAAAGATCATCGGGTATGATGGAAATTTTTATTATTGCAGCAATACAGGCAAACTTTTTATATACGACACAATTGATAATAAAAGTAAATTTATGGATATAACCGAAAATAATGCTCCTCTGATAGGCTCGCCTGTTGTTATTAATGGCAATATATTACTGGTTGACTCAAAGTCGAATGTTTACAGGATACGGATTAATTTTTAGCCGGTAAGAAAAATTTTAATTTTTTCACAATAATTGCCGTATTTGCCCCAGCCTTTCGGGTTTGTCATCATAAGTGATGACATGACAAAAACACTTTTTGGCTGTAAAATTGTTCATTGTTTGAAAATCGCAGCAATTTAAATTTGCTGCACTTACTGGATTTAAGTGAATAAATTTTCGGTGGATGGATAAAATCAGGGTTTTCCTGTATTGCATAAAGGCAAATGTTTTTGTAATAATTCATTATTTAATATAATCTGGTCAGAAAATGAAACTAAAATCATACATATTATTATTCTTTTTCATATTAGTCTCTGTGAATTTTATTTATTCTGCAGGAGAAAATTCATCAATTAAAAGAAAGATCGTTATACTGCCTTTTTATAACAAGAATTCGGTATCTGAATACGATTATCTTGCCGATGTAATCATGGAAACCCTGAGGTCCGATCTTATTGGAACAGACAAGTATGAATTCACCAATTTTTCGGATACAGAAGAAAAATTAAGCGGCAAGAATTATAAAGGGAAAGATTTTATAAATTTAAAAATTGCAAAAGAGACCGCTGTACAATTAAATGCCGATGTCGTCATAACCGGGCAATATGTAATCATTGAAAATCATATCATGATAATGATCCATACCGTTGATATTATAACGGGCCAGCTTGTTGCCCTGACAAGGGTGGAGGGCGGCACTGGCGTCGAGATGTTCGACCTTATAAATAAAGCAGCATCAGACATGACGGCAAAGATCACTGAAAAACTGCCGATGCTTGAAAAAAACAAAACATATTAAAA
>JBJKSS010000123.1:0-5929 GCA_046703745.1 Spirochaetota bacterium | reverse complement strand
CAGCACGCCACAACAATCTGACTGATCAGTAGTTTATTTCGAGCCGTCTTCGCTGTATTCCCTGATCAGATCAATGACATCGATGACAGTGTCCACATTAAGTATCTCCACTTCATCGATCATTATTCCAAACCTGTCCTCAATCAGGGCTATTATCTGTATCGCCTGCAATGAATCTATCCAGAGGTCCTTCCTCAGGGATGCATTGTCGGTAATGGAGGTTTTGTCGATCCTTACGACCTTTGCTATTATCTCCCTAACCTCGTCTTTCAATGACTCGTCGTTAATATCAATCATAAATCACATCCTGAAAAATTTAATCAAAACTTTACCGTGCCGTCATTAGATCCGTCCATCGCAAGTTTGTCCTGGTTTTTAAGATGAATGACAAGCTGCCTTATTTTTTCAGTACTGGAGGCGATTATCAATAAAGAACCGATTATCTGTGTAATGAACAGGAAAATATCGTACCAGGCGACATCGAGGCTTAAAAGCATTTTAATGGTTGAAAGCCCGAGATGTACGAGCACATAAAATATGGTTGCCTTGCCGAGGAGCGTGGTCTTCATCCTGAAATTTTTCTTCAATGCGATGAGGATCAGTGCAACCACTACCAGCCCCGGAATTCTGATCATGATGAGGATGTAAAACCACCAGTAGATTATGCCGTTTACCAGAAGAAGCGTCGCAAAGCACACTATCATGAGAAAGTCGCCGAACGGATCGAGTATGATGCCGAGCCTTGTAACCTGGTTGAATTTTCTCGCGATCATGCCGTCGAAAAGATCGGTAAGGCATACGAATACGGCAAAAATAAATATGCCTATCCTGAATTTATGGTTTTCCTCACTGGAAGGCAAAATTGCAAACATCGCAATTAGTTGGGGCACAAGGGAAAACCTGACTGCCGAAAGTATATTGGAAAAATTGAGATGGTTAAACTCCCTGCCGGTTTTGATATCCTTCAGCCATTCGATCTTGACATTGAAAAAGATCCACATCGTGGCACAAAGCAATGTCTCGGATATCAAAATGACAACCGAATATACAAGAGGTATTTTCACCAGAAAAATGAATGTAATATAAATTAAAATGCAAAACAGCCAGACAAAAAACAGATCAACCGTTATATTTATCCGTCTTTTTACAATCGGATCAAAGCTCATGCAGGGTTTCTCGTAAAAAATATTTTGATTAAGATTATATACTTATATGCCAATATTTTCAACGTAATTATTTAAATTATTACTATTTTTTTCCACGGCAAAAAATGCTATAACTTGCCGAACGTTAATTAATGATAAGGGAAACAACCGTCCATGCAATTAAAATTTCTTAAAAACATAATTATAACAACTCTTCCCATATTCGCGTATCTCGTCTGCGGAATGATTTTCAGGGACATGATTTATTCGCTTGCAGCCGCCATGGCAATAGGCATTGCGGAATTCATAGTCACAATTTTCATATACAAAAAGATGGATTTTTTCATCCTGATAGAGCTGGTGCTGATCCTTGCGCTGGGGATGGTTTCCATTTTTTTGAAAAACGACATATTTTTCAAACTTAAACCAGCTGTTATGGAGTCCATCCTGCTTTTACTGGTATTGATCCTTGTTTTTTCCAGAAAAGTCATCTCGCTGTGGATCTCAAGGTACCTTAAGTCATTCTCAATAAACGAAGGGCAGATTGGCAGGATGCAAAACATTCTTGCGGTTTTCATTCCCGTTCTGTCGGTTCATATAGCACTGATAATAATCACCGCCTTCTTTTTTTCCGAAACCGTCTGGGCGTTTACGAGCGGGGCGCTTCTCTACATAATATTCGGCCTGATGATGCTTTCCGTGCTGATTTTCAGATTCGCTGCAAAAAAAGCGGCTTTCCGCAAATACAGGGATTCCGAATGGTTCGATATACTGGACGAAACCGGCAAGGTAATCGGCAGGGCGCCGCGTGAAATTTGCCATAACGGCAGCAAGCTCCTTCATCCGGTTGTCCACATACACATCATAAACAGTGCGGGCATGCTGCTCCTGCAAAAACGCTCCGTATCGAAGGACATCCAGCCCGGCAAATGGGACACATCTGTCGGCGGCCATATTCAATCAGGCGAATCACTCGAAAACGCTCTCAAACGCGAGGCGCTGGAGGAGCAGGGCGTCGCCATCAATGCCGGTGAAATAAAAAAGCTTGCAAGATATATTTTCGAATCGGACATCGAAAAGGAATACGTTTTTTCGTTTGTCTACAGGTTTGACGGTGAGGTAAATTTCCAGCGGTCAGAAATAGACGAGGTGAAATTCTGGAGCCGTGAAGAAATCGTTGATCTTGTAAACAAAAAGGAAACAACGGTCAATTTCGAAAAGGAATTCAAAATACTTACAGATGCGGGGGTTATTTGACAATGATACACAAACATTTATTCGGTCCCGTGCCGTCGAGGAGGCTCGGCCTTTCGCTTGGCATCGACCTTGTGCCTTTCAAAACCTGTTCGCTGGACTGCATTTACTGTGAATGCGGAAGGACCACGAACCTCACCAACAGGATAAGCGAATACGTCCCCACAGACGAGGTTATTGCCGAGCTCGAAGATTATCTAAAAAACAACCCGAGACTCGATCACATAACATTCTCCGGTTCAGGAGAGCCGACTCTTCACGGCGGCATAGGACGGATAATCTCTTTTATAAAAAAAAATTACCCGCAGTATAAAATCGCCCTTCTCACGAACAGCATGCTGCTTCATGACAAAACGGTGCAGAATGACATCAGGGACGTTGATCTTGTCCTGCCTTCGATAGATGCGATTTCCGAAGAAAATTTCAGGAAGATCAACAGGCCGTGTGAAGGCATAAACTACACCGGGGTACTGGACGGCATAATCGATTTTAAAAAAAAATTTAAGGGAAAAATGTGGGTCGAGGTTTTTATCATCCGCGGCATAAATGATTCCGATGAAGAGACAGGGCTGTTTAAAAATTACTTTGAAAGGCTAAAACCCGACCTGATCCAGCTTAATTCGCTCGACCGGCCCGGCACCGAAGAGTGGGTAAAAAAGGCCGGCAGGGAGATACTCATGGCAATAAAGGACAAACTGTCGATGTTCAATGTCGAAATCATAGCAAAATACGACGCCGCATCGAAAGGCACTGCCGGCAAGGGGGATCCAAACGAAACAATTGTTGCCACAGTAAAAAGAAGACCGTGCACTTTCGATGATCTTCTGAAGGGCACAAATATCGAGCCGATAGAATTAAGCCATCGCCTTAATGACCTTCTTGAAAAAAAAATCATCAGTGTGGTTACCGGGGACAGGGGGGATTTTTACCTGATAACCGAAAAATAGTGCAAAACAAAACTTTCAGTTATCAAGCACAGACCTGAAAAATGTGATAACATGCACCTCGCTGAATCCCGCCTGTTTCAAGAGCCTTGCACCGTAATTTACCGTTGCGCCCGTGGTGTAAATGTCATCAACGAGATAGACCTTGCCTCCAAATTTATTAATATTTTTTTCAGGAAGATAGAAAAGACCGCCGATTTTCGACAGCCTGCCGTAATCGTTTTTCATTTTCTGCGAATTAAACAGGCTCATTCTTTTTTTGTAAATTCCATCCATGATCCTGAAATTGCCTGATTTGAAAAGTTTAAGCAAATAATGCAAACCGGCGCGCCCTTTTTTCATTCTCCTGAAAAAATTGTCCGGCACAACGGTGATGATACCGTCATTCTCAACAAGTCCCTTTTTCAATGCCAGATCATAAAAAATATCGTTGATCCTGTATTTCTGGTTGAGTTTAAGCATGACGATCATTTTTTTCAAAAAACCCGTATAATACTGAACGAACGAAAACGAATCGAAATATATTTTACCCAGCCTCGAACAGGACGGGCATTGGGCAGTGCCTCTTGCCGGGTGGCCGCAGACAGTGCATCTGGCCCTGTCTGAAGTTTTGAAATAGTCCATGCATTCCGCACAGACATGGCCGGGCCGATCAGTTTTAAGCCTTTTGTTACAGAGAATGCATCGTGTATCCAGAAAAATATTCAAAATTATTCTAATAAACATTTTAAATGCTCCGAAAATTAAAATATAAAACAGATTAATTAATCTACCAAAACCCGGTTTTCGTTTACAAAAATTGCAAAAAATTGTGATTTTTTTATGAATATTGGCTTTTAGTACAAAATATAGATTTTATAGAAAATAAAAATATTTGACAAATTTTAAAAATATGATAAAATTCATACCAGATAGTATATCAAGGAGGAGTATATGATTATTAACACAGGGAAGGTTATATCTTCATCATCAATTTTATTAAACCAGGCTAAAGAGAATGAGTCGGCAGGCAAGGTCTCGAATATCAACGATTCGAAAAAGAAATTGTCCGGCAAGCTCTTTACCGATCTTACCGAAACAAATTATACGGAAAATTCGGTAAAATCGAAATTCATTGCAATCAACAACAGTCTCACCCGGTATGAAAACGAAATGAGCAGGCTCCAGTTTGCCGATCAGAAAATCAATGAATTGTCACAGCTTGGGGGCAGCATCGATAAAAACCAAATCTCACAGTTTATCAGGGAAAACACTTTCAATAACGATAATGTGCTGGAAGCATATTTCCCCAAACTTGACTCGAATTACAATAATTTTGAAAACCTTGTATTAGAGGCAAGGAAAAACGTGCAATCCGATTTTAATGCACTGGATAAAAATTTCAAAAAGATTGAGGTTACATCGCAAAATTTGATCAGCCTTTATTCCAACAAAGCAGATCTTGGAGGGGACAACCTTAAATCGATCAATTTCGGTGATCTTATCAAATATTCCAGCATTGACAAAAAAAAGGTGCTCGATTTGATATCCTGAAAAAAAGGGCAGCTACTGGTAATCGCTGCGATTTTTGATTTCTGCAAGAATTTTGTTGACCGTTGCCACATCATCATCTGACAAGACAACACCGTTTGAAAGTTTGGAGTTGATCCTGTCCAGAAGCTTAAGCAGGTCAGCAAGGCTCATATTTATCAAATCCAGTTCATTTTCATTCGATATGTTGTTTTGCTCTTCAACGTTGGCATTGGCCGCGTTTGTTTCTTTTGTTTCCTTAACCGAAGCATTTTTCTTTGCAAGATAATTGTTTTTCATTACAATTTTATTCTTCGTACTTATGATGAACCTGTAGCTCAGCGGCCTTAGTATATCCAGTTTTTCATTCCTGTATTCGATGAATACGGCAGAATCATTTATCGAATACGGCTTGAGGTCAAAACTGAAATCATCATGTATGTTATACAGGCCGATGTTTCTCTCCAGTTTTTTCCAGTTTGCAAAAAATATCCTGTACGGTTTTTTTATATACCTTTCATCGGTAATGATATTTACGCCCATCTTCAATTTGTCACTGTAGGACAAAATGTACGGAACGTTTGAAATATCGGTCAATGCCTTTTCCCTTGTAATCACACTGTTGTCCGGCAGTATGAAAGGCTTGCCGGAAGCCTCTCCAAGGTATGTATCGATGCAAAAATAATAATTTATGGCTTTTTCACTCTGGGTCAAATTGGTTATGTTCAGGTCGATAACCAAAGTGTCTATCTCCCCGCCCGGATTTGAAGACACAAGCCTGTATGTCAGCTCAATCTTCAGTTCATAATCCTGCCAGGAATAGACAATCGAATTATCCGGAATGTTTATGCTGGCGCTTCTGCCTTCTCCGCCTTCGCCAAAAGGTATCTGCCTGTTTGCATTGAAGAACCTGAAATACGATGACGGGATCACATCCTCAAACAGCAATGGTGTCCAGCGGTCCTTAAGGTCATTCCTCCCGTACAGAAAAAAACCTCCGTTTTTATCGGAAACCGTCAGCTTGATGTATCTCGCTATCAGACTTAAGGGCTGGGCTGACAAATCGGACAGGCAAAA
>JBJKSS010000122.1:0-5341 GCA_046703745.1 Spirochaetota bacterium | reverse complement strand
TCCCTGACCCCGTCCAGTTTTGAATGCAAAACGCCAAGGGCGGCGGCCCTGTCGAAATCCTGGGCATTGGAAAGCATGGCAAGGCTCCTCAAGCTTACCAGGTCGCCGTTTTCGTTGATCCAGCTGGTAAAAATCTTCGCATACCCGGGTTTTTTGAGCACCGTCCTGAAGCACACGAATAACCCTTTGCCGGACGCGAAATTAAGAACCCGACCAAGGTCTGTTTTACGTTTTTTTCTGGCAAGCCTGTTCATCCATATTTCATCTATGCCTATGACAGCGGCCAACGCCGGATTTTTTGCACAAAGAACCTTTTCGATCAAAAACGATCTTTTTGCAAGATAATTTTGCGAATACTTCCCTTTCAGGAGCCTTCCTGCTGTGGAATTATCCCCGGCTGTCTTTAACATGTTGAAAACAAAAACAATGAATTTAACCGCTTTCAGAATTATTGTAAACAATAAAATGAAGCATAAAATAATAAACGCGGATATAATTATTGATTTTAATGAATGGTTTGTCCTGATTAAACTCTTAATATAATCAAATTGGAAAAAGATTGTGTGAACAAGATTCATAATTAATTCTCCATTTATTTATTAAGGATCAAAAAAAATCAGGCTTTTTTGTGTTCGATTTTCAAATTATTCAGCGTGCTCTGAATTAATTTGTACAACGAATCGACCAGTAGTGTTTTTTCCCTGTTATAAAAATTGGGCGACGTCGAATTAAGAAAAACAATACCAAGATGGAGATTTTTGTTTGAAACGGGAAAGCATATCCCGCTGTTCATAAAACCGTTTAAAAGCATATCGATGAAAGGTGATTTTTTACGCTCAAGTAAAATGACAACATCATTGCATTCATAAACAAAATTAATAAAATCCGATCCAGACTGGATTATCCGGGGCGTTTCATGCCTGCCTATTTTGTATTTGATTTTTAAATGACTGTACCTGTCATGAAAATCGTATTGCCTGTAAAAGCACGCCAGCTCGGATCTGGTAATATCGATAGTTTGTTTTAATATTGACTGGATGAATTCTCCTGCATCAAGACTTTTCGGAATACATGAAGTGGCTTTGGATAATCTTTGTAATGTTTTTATCTCTGTTTTATTCATCCAGAGATCCCCACTTTTTGATTATTTTTTATACAACAAATTATTCACCGTCTTCAAGTATCCTGTGATAAAGCTCGATCGGATGACCGTTGTAAAAATTTATGCCGAATTTCAAATGATTATTGCCTGCGTTAACCGCATAAATCACCTTTGATCTTAATTTATAATTATGAGAAGATATAATCAGTGTTAATTCCTGGCCTTTAGATATATCCATTGTGTTTAACCCGTTGACAACAAAGCACATGCCGTATTTACTGGCATTTACCGTATCTGCCGAATATTCTTCAAGAATCCCGATCTTGAATCTCACGATTTTCAGACATTCCGGAAGATTATCGACATCAATTCTTTCGTCAAGCCTTCTTTCCTGATCCATGACTCACTCCCAAATTCAATCAAAATTAAAAGCACCATGCTATCAGTTTAAACGATTGCCAAATTTCAGTCAATTTAAATTTTTTTTCGAATAAAATTTATAATTATTTTATCAATTCCCTGATTTTACCGCCGTCTTCCGGATTGACGAATTTATCTGTCATAATCCACTCTTCCGTATGACTTACGGGCACTTCCGGCAGAAATACCGTATTGGGGCTTAACGTCTCCAGCTCGATAAATTTTTTACAGGTGTAGCTTTGAATGGCACAATTGTCATCCGGATAATCTGTTATCGGGAGCCTGTTGAATTTAATTATAAAAGTATGATCTTTGTCGGATTTACCGATAAATCCTTCGTCACCCGAAACTCCGACCTTGCCGGTTTCACCAGAAGGATTTATTAAAAAAAGGTCGCCTGTCTGTTTAAATTGACTGCTTGACAGGTTGGTACGCTGATTGGCCCATTTTTTCCAGTAAACAACCTTATTCAACTGCCAGCTTCCCGGCGTAATGGACGGCATGAAAATTGTGCCCGAAGGTTTCATCACTGTTAATGCCCATATCGCACCATGGTGCAGCAATTTACCCCTGTTTAAAACAGTGTGCATAATATTAAACCTTCCGTTTTTTTCAAAAACCGTGACTGATTTTTCAAGCTTCGATTTTTTGTCGAAAGCCGTAATTGTTATGCTGTTTTTTTCAAGATCGACCCTGCACGGATCGTTGTCGTGGTTGTATGTCTCTTTTGTCTCGGGCCCGATCCACAGCCTGTGCCCGCCGTAAAGATTAAATTTACCCGCAGACATTTTACCACTGTTATCTGTATATAAAATGTTTCCTGATTTTTCATTGCCGAAAAAAAGTATTCTTGGGCCGCAATCCGTAGCTACAATCATTTTGTTCTTTTTAATTTTTAATTCATAGGAATTTGAATGTTTTTCAAAAACGGTTTTACTAATTTCCATATCCCGGGAATGACCTCACAAAATTTTAATAAACAGAGGTGCCAATTATATTTTAATAAAAATGAAAAGTCAATAAAATTTGAGTCATTGTGCGATTTCAAAGATGCTTTCTCCAAAGGGAAACAATCCCTTGTTTTTTTTAATGATTCTTAAAATTTGTTTTTATAGTCACCGAAACATACGAAAGCATTTCACAATTGAAAAAAATATGATATATTTATTAATAAAAGGAGGCACGATGGATTCACAGGATAAAATGGAAACCGTAAAAAATCATTTTGATGAGGAAGCAAGAATTTTTGATGAGACTATTTTAAAACTGATTCCGCACTATAACGAGATGATCGAGGCTCTTGTGAATGCATTGCCGTTCGACGAGAATGAAAAGCTGAATATTATCGATCTTGGGTGCGGCACAGGCACCATCGCATTAAAAATCAAACACAAATTCAAAAACGCTGCCATTCTATGCGTCGATATCTCAGACAACATGATAAATGCGGCAAAGAGCAAGCTGAAAGATTATGACGGGATGTCGTTTACGGTAAGCGATTTTTATCATTTTAATTTCACGGAAAAATATGATGCGGCCGTATCAAGCCTTGCACTTCATCATCTTGTCACAGGTAAAGACAAAATAAAATTTTACAGGAAAATTTTCAGGGCATTGAACAGGGGCGCCAGTTTTTATAACGCCGATCTTGTACTTGCATCCGAGGAAAAAATGCAGGAATTTTATATCTCGAAGTGGATCAAATTCATGAACAAATTTTATTCAATGGATGAAATCAACAACAAGTGGCTCGAAAAAAACAGAGTGGAAGATAATCCGTCAAAATTGTACGACCAGTTGGTATGGCTCGAAAAAACAGGGTTTAAGAAAATAGATGTAATATGGAAGTATTATAACTTTGCTGTTTACGGCGGCAAAAAATTCTAAATCAATACTTTCCCTGTCCGGCTTGATGCATCTGGAAAGCAGAATCATCGCCGTTTATCCGGGAAAGGTGAATATTGCAAAAAAACATCCCGTTGTACGATGAATAATTTTACCATTATGAAACTTGATAAAACTGCTGCAATTGTTTTTATATCAATCCTTGTCATTTTCCGGGCCGAATCCGAAGTTGTTACCCGTCTCGATACCAATGAGAAAGTCGTTGCCCTCACATTTGATGTCTGTGAAACAGTAACACCGTCGTATTTCGACAAAAAAATTTTAAGCTACCTTCTGAAGAATAATATCCCGTTTACCCTTTTTGTCAGCGGGAAATTCGCCCTGAGGAATAAAACGGAAATCAGTTTTTTTTCAGGTCATACCTGAAATAATCAATTGATTTTTTTGATGCCTTTTTTCTGAAGGTTAGTCACGACATCATTAAAGGAATTGCCCGTAAAAATATTTTCCGGCAGTGAAACCATCCCGTCGGTCATATAAATAATCAAAGTCCGCCTTTTGTATTTTACACTGCCGCGCCTCAAAAGATATTTATCCAGTTTTATCCTTACTTCCATACCCACTACATCGGACAGCCTGATTGTATAAATTTTAAACTTTGAAAAATTTCTAACGTACAAAAAATTATCTGAAATTTTTATATAATCAAGGAAACTTCCCGCCGTGGCATAAACCGTTATACTGATAATTACGATAGACGCAACCTTGAGAATGCTGATGTGTCTGTTTTTCAGATAAACAAAATACAACACGGCGGATACCGCAAATCCGAAAATTAAAATTATTATGCCAAATACCGCAGGGGTTTTATATATTTCCATATTTCATCACACGAATTAAATAATAACATTTATTGAAAATTTTTCATATAATTAATTAAGAACTTTTAACTTAATTGACAAATTAATTATACGTAAAAAATAAAATTTTGCAAAATAATAAAAAAAACAATCAAATATTTTAATTCACAACGGTCCTTAAATATAAACAGCGGCTTTGTCTTTGCTAAAACTGATGCTTTCAAGGAATTTTCCGTGCATTTCCGGAGATTTTGTCTCAAAATCTTCATGCCATTTAGCTGCATCTTTCCTATTAAAGTCAGAAATAACGCGGCTATTGCTCCGATCCAATAGCTTACCCTGAGAAGAATATTGATTTTTTCATTTTCTACTTCCTGATTTTATCAGGAACCGTAAAGCGGTAGACAGGTCAATATTTTTTTTAAAAAAGCAGACTTGAATTTCTGTTTTTATATGAATGATTATAATCGCTAAACATATAGTTGAAATAAGTGAAACTTTCAGAGCCAAATAAAATTAATTTTTGTAAAGGATTCCCGAGAATCAAGCGTTTAATATATATATAATATTAAACGAGGTTGATTCAAATGAAAAAAAACTATCATTTTGTTTTAAAAAGTTCGCTTAAGAACAGAATTATCGAATTATCAGCCCTTATGAACAAAAGCCTGTCGAAAACAGTAGTTTTTATCTTTAAAAAAATGGAGCCTCTGCTTGAAAGATATTTTTATAATGAAGTCAAGGATTTCAGAGGTGATTACCAGATTTTTGGGGCCGATGAGGACTTGTGCGTCGACATCAAGGAAGAGAATTACTTCAAGCTTAAGCATGTTACGGCGAACATGTATATATTCAGCATGGCAATAACATTAAGAAGGATTTTAACATTGTTTGTCTGGGGATATGACAAGTATGGGTTGGATAATTTTATTAAAAGGCTTAACAGGATAAAAAAAATTCATGATAGCCATATATCTAAAACCACAATAATTAAAAAAAGTAAAATGTATCAACATATGTTAAGAAATTTTACAGCTGATGACAGAAAAAACAGGTATGACATACTATTCAGCAATAATTATCAGGTTTTAAGATTCAATTTCCGGCCAAAAAC
>JBJKSS010000121.1:0-3551 GCA_046703745.1 Spirochaetota bacterium | reverse complement strand
TGCATTCGGGCAGCCGCTCAAATTGATTCTCAATCCTTCAGCCCTGTCGAGATCAATACCGCTGCGGGAAAGTGCCGGGATTACAGACATAACCAGATTTTTTTGGGCCAGACATATTCCCAGTTTGCATGTGTCGGCGCCGGTACAGGCGATTATCCTGTCTATCAGCAAAGGCCTGTTGAAATTCGGGAAAATACTTTTGAGTAAATTGAAATAATTCCCGAGGAATGATACCCTGATGTTCCTTATGAGAATGTTTTGCTCTTTCGTCAGCCTGATCGTGTTGCCACCGAACTGTTTTGTGAATAACGCAAGGGTTTTTGCATCCTTATTCCTGAGTAATCCGGTTTCAACCGGCACCCTTATGCTAAAAAAGCCGTTTTGCTTTTGCTCCCGGACAAATCTTTTTTTCCAGATTTTGAAAATCTTTTCGTCGTCCGGACTTTCTTCATCAATTCCTGATGACTGGCCGATATTTTCAAAAAAGTCCGGCTGAAAAGATTTTATATTGTCGATTTTTACGTCTTCGTATTCTTCGTTGAATTTGGAAATAAATTCCTCGGGGCCGAGATCATTCCATAAAAATCTTAGCCTGGCAGAATGTTTGTTTTTCCTGTTGCCGTACTTGTTAAATAAATTCCTGACAGCAAGCGCTATATTGTATACTTCGCCTTCTTCGATGAAATCGAAAAGCAGTTTGCCTGTTTGAGGTTTTGCCCCCATTCCGCCGGCTATGTAAACCCTGAATCCCCTCCTGCCCCCGTTTATACTTGCAATGAAACCAAGGTCATTCAGTGCTGCATAAGCCTTGTCTTCCGCCGAGCCCGAGAATGCAATTTTGTACTTCCTCGGAAGTGACCATGATTCCTTTTCACCAATCAGCATGGAAGTAAGTGCTATAACATGAGGTGTTACATCAAAAATTTCATCAGGATCAATGCCGGCATCCTCAGGAGAAGTAATATTTCTTACCGTATTTCCGCCGCCACCCCTGCTCGACAGTCCAGATTTTTTCAATTCGTCAAGAATCAGGACAGTATTCCTGATATCCACATCATGTATCTGCAATTCCTGTCGTGTCGTTATGTGCAATGATTTTGCTCCGTATTTTTCTGAAAGCCGGGCTATCACGAAAAGCTGATCCGGTTCTATGTATCCTCCGGCACACCTGATTCTGATCATGAATGTATTATCCTTGCGTTGTTCGTATATTCCAAAGGGAACGCGGTGTGCCCTAAGCTCCTTAGGAGAAATTTCACCCTTCAAGTATTTAGTAATAATTTCATCCAGATTTCTTATTTCATCCTCAAGAGAATCCGGTATCTCGTATCCTTTCATTCCACTACCTCCAGTTTTTCTTCTGTAATTATCCTGTTTTTTACCCTGAATGCCCTGATTTTTGCATCTTCAATTAGCGAAACAATTACATAACTTATATCAGGATCCCGGGCAAGCTTGATATCTTCGTTTGACATTCTGGCAGGCGATTCCGGGTGGCTGTGATAAACAGCGAGGAGCTCCAGACCTGCATTCCTGGATTCCCTTAAAACCTTGAATTGTTCTTCAGGACTGAATGAATAATGTTTTCTGCTCTTGTCAATATTTCTCATTTCATAGTGTTTTGAAATTATCCTGTTTTTCCCGGCAAGATATCCGCAAGCCTCAAGTGGAAAATCTTTCCTGGCGTGCTCAATGATACTTTTGAATACACTGTTGTTGATCATGATCATAAATTCCCTCCTGATTATTTCACAAGTCCGCATGATGGTTGCTCTTCGTCAAACAAGTCTGTTATGGACGGCTTACTGCCGCATATCCGGCATGCCGGGTTTCTTTTTATTTTTATTTTTCTAAACTCCATGTTCAGTGCGTTGAATGAAAGCAGGCTGTCATTCAATAATTCTCCCTTGCATGTTACGTACTTCAACGCCTCGGCAGCCTGTATTGTACCAAGCATGCCTGCAATAGCTCCGAGGACTCCGGCCTGCGAACATGAAGGGACTTTATCCTTTGGTGGAGGCGCGTCAAAAATGCACCTGTAACAAGCCGATCCGGGTACATAGGTAAAGCTCTGTCCCTCGAAACGTAGTATGCCGCCATGCGAATAAGGTTTACCGGCCATCACGCATGCATCATTTATCAGGAATTTGGCAGCAAAATTATCCGTGCCGTCGATTATGAAATCATAATCCTTTATCAACCCTTTTATGCTGTCTGCGAATGCCATCTGTCGGTACACATTCACTTTTACATCAGGGTTCAGAAGTTTAATTTTTTCTTTTGCGGATTCCACTTTTGGCCTGTTTATATCCGGCGTAAAATGGATTATCTGCCTCTGAAGGTTGGTAAGATCAACATTATCTCCGTCTACAAGCCCTAACGTTCCAACTCCTGCTGCCGCAAGATACAACGCTGCGGGTGATCCAAGGCCTCCGGTACCGATTATCAAAATTTTGCTTTCAAGTATTTTTTCCTGGCCTTCAATTCCCAAATATTTAAGTATCAGGTGCCTGCTGTAACGTTGAAGTTCTTCATCGGTAAAATCATGACTCATTATATTGCCTCCAGTGCACTGTTTATATCGTCGAGAAGGTCGTCAATATCCTCAATACCTGCGGACAGTCTTATCATTGTGTTTCTAATCCCTATTTCATTCAACGTTTTTTCATCAAATTCCGAGTATATTGTCGATGCCGGATGTATGACAAGGGACTTGTTGTCATTGAAATTTGTCGCCCTTCTTATAATCTTAAGCTTATTCATGAATTCAAAGCATTTCTTTTTTGAAACCAGATCGAATGTCAGGAGACCGCCGAAACGGTTTGCGTAAAGTAATTTTGCGACTTCATGATCCGGTGAATCTTCGAGTCCGGGGTAATTCACCGCAGCGACCTGTATCTTTGTTTTTAAAAATCTTGCGATGGAAAGCGCATTGGCGCATGATCTTTCTGCACGAAGGGGGAGAGTTTCAAGGCCCAGAGACTGAAGATATGCGTTATGTGGAGAAAGGCATGATCCTGTATTCCTGTATGACTCCCTCTTCAATTTTGTGATAAATGCATAGCTGCCATATTGCCTGGCCAGCTTTGAAAACTTTTCATTGCTCGACCAGTCATGTGTACCATAATCTATAATGAGGCCGCCGATCGATGTCGCTCCTCCTGATATATATTTCGTGCAGGACAATACTTCTATGTCACCCCCCAGTTCCTTCATGTGAGCAAAGTACAATGGTGTTACTGTAGAATCAACCGTAAGAATGATATTATGTTTGTGCGCAATCTTTGAAATTTTTGTAATATTACCGACCTCAAGCTGAGGATTGGTGAAGGTTTCCATGAATATGATCCTTGTTCTTGAGTCGATAGCCTTTTCAATGCTTGCTTCATCCTTCATATCAGCGTATTTCACATCAAGTCCCCATGGTTTCATTGTTTTTTCAAAAAGGGAGAGTGTGTTGCCGAAGAGGAATTTTGAAGTGACGATATTGTCACCCGATCTGCAGATTGCCAGGATTAGATTGGTAATTGCCGCCATGCCTGATGACAGTG
>JBJKSS010000120.1:0-5128 GCA_046703745.1 Spirochaetota bacterium | reverse complement strand
ATATTGCATCAAATGTTTTTGATTCAAACAACAAGGAGATATGCGACAGGTTTGTAATAAAAAAAACCGGAAGTTTTTTCAATCCCCTGAAGATCGGGATTTTCTCGGTTATCTCCAGGGACGTGATCGATGCGCTTCCGGATGATATTCGCAGACAGTACATCGTGGCTGATCCGGTGGAAACCGCAAAACAGATGGTCAAGGAGTTAAAGTCCGGCAAGGATAAAGCGGATATTATAATAGCGCTTACCTACATGGGCTATGATGAGAATGATTCTTCGGTTTCGAGCCGCACTCTTGCCGGGTCGGTAGACGGTATAGATTTGATAATTGACGGCAGGTCGGGAATAAAAATGGAAGAGCCTGTTGTTGTCAACAATACGAGAATATGCCAGGCATTCAAATGGGGGCTTTTCCTTGGCGAAATAAATTTAAATATAAAGGACGGCAAGATTGCTGATTTTCAGTACGGCATTCATCCGGTTAATTACAGGGAAAACAACAAGCTTGCCGGTGCTTTCCTTGAGGATGATAAAAAAACATTGCAGGCCATTACGGGCAAGATGGATGATTACAATGCCATTTTAAACAGGCAGATTGCCGTTATTGCCAACGACAAGCTTGACCCGGAACATTCGGAGTCCGGGGAAACCGGAATGGGCGATTTGATATGCGACGCAATGCTTGATTATACAAAAGCCGACGCTGCATTCCAGAATTCCGGCGGTATAGGGAAGGTGCCGATACCTGCAGGGCCCTTGAAACGCAATGGTCTGGACGAAGTGATGAAATATGATAATCCGGTTGTTTTAATTAATTTGACCGGTGACGAAATAATAAAGATACTGGAATTTTCCGTGAATCATATAGGCACCGGGGCATTCCTCCAGGTTGGTGGAATCAGGTTTACCTATTCAAAAAAAGAGGGGAGAATAACCGAAGCGAAGATCGGCGGTAATGATGTTGTAAGGGCGAATACGTACAAGGTTGCAATCAATTCGTGGCTGGCTGACGGTGGGGACGGCTACAGGATATTCACACAGATTAAGGATAAAGTTAATTTGAGCATCCTGCACAGGGAAGTCGTTTATAATTACTGTGAAAATAAAAAAGAATATACACCACATGTTGATAACAGGATTAATATAACTGATTAAGCTTTTATTTATATAACGGTCCCGATCCTGTATCGCTTCCACGGGATCGGGACAACCAAATGGATATTTGTTTTTTTATTATTTTTTTCTGGTTTTAACCTTCTTGTCAACTCTTATGGCTTTTTTTGCCTCTTTTTCTTCATCCCTGTGGGCATCGCAATACCTGTATAATTTTTTTGTCCTGGGATTTATCCTTTTGATTTTTTCTCCGCAAATTATACAGAGACCGCTCTCCCTTCTCCTGGAATAAAATTTTCTCGATCTTTCTACATTGGTTAAAGGAGTCTTGCGGGAAATTATCAGCTTGAAATTGTTGTAAATATACTTTCCAAATGTTGATTCGTCACCTTTTTTAATTTTTTCGATAATGGCATCCAGTGTGCCAGCATTGATTTTTTTGCTGTCCTCCATAAGATAATATCCTCTTTTGTTTTTTTTTTGGAAGAATAATATATATTTTTAAAATAATCAAGAATTTATTTTTGTTATTTTTCAAAAATTACAATAATTATATAAAAATCATAAAATATGTAATTTTTGTAATGATTTGTGCTGAAATAATTAAAAGTATGGATTTTTTTTATAAATCATATTATATTTTGTGTGATGGAACTCATACTCATTGATAAAAACCAAAAGGAATACCGTTTACGGGAGCATTCTGTTACTTTAGGCAGAAGCAAACTGAACAGTATTGTAATTGACGATCCGTATATCAGCCGCAAGCATTGCCAGATTACAAGGATCAAGGACAAATTTTATCTGGAAGATTTAAAAACCAAAAACGGTACCTTTGTTAATTCCAAAAAGGTTGAAGATCATCTGGAATTATCCAATGGCGACAGAATCACCCTTTATAAAAAAGGTCCGGAATTCAGCGTAAGGATCATAAAGTTGCCGGCGGAAGAAGATTTGATAACCCATGTAAAGATTCAAAAGCAGATCGAAAAATCTGTATTGAAAAAAGTACTGATTGCGGCATCGTCCGGCTTTATAATAATTGTCGTTTTCCTGATGGCCATGTTTTTTTATTTTAATTCTGCGGAAAAAAACAAATTAGCCGGCAAAGGGGTTGAAAAAGATCTTGCCAATTTGATGTACAACAAGTACCATGAAGAAAATTTTAAAACAGATATGGTGATGATCCATAAAATTGAAAAATATATGGATTATTATGAAAAAAGCGGGACTTTCAAGATCGGCCTTGCCCGAAGGGAAAAATATATAGATATTATAGAGAATATTTTCAGGAAGAGGAACATTCCTGTTGATCTTTCCTATATTGCCTTTGTTGAATCAAATTATGATCCGTATGCATATAATCCGGTTTCAGGTGCGAGGGGAATGTGGCAATTTATGCCGGATACGGCAAGGGAATACGGCCTGAAAGTGAACAGGAAGGTTGACGAAAGGACGGATCCGGTAAAATCGACAGAAGCTGCGGCAAAATATATAAGCGATCTCATAGCGGTTTTCGGTGTATCGAGCTTTACTTTATCCCTCGCTGCCTATAATGTCGGAGACGGTTCCCTGCGAATGTCACTTCAGAGCCTTGAGGATCCGGTTAATGACAGGAATTTTTGGTACCTTTACCAGCATAATTTGATCCCGGACGAAACAAAGGAATTTGTTTTAAAAATTCTCGCATTAATGATTCTCAATGAAAAATATGCAGGGCTTGAGAATAAAAAAAAGTAACGCAGTAATCACGCAAAACAGTTTAAAAAAAATTGACTTTTACCAATTAATTGCTGATAATCGAAGCGGAAAATCAGGAATGAAAAATTATCGCACCAAATCATTGAAAAAAATATTTTTATTTTGCATTCCGGTGCCACTGTTGATGATTCTCTTGTTAGATTGCAGTTGGGCATCTGGCAGCCGGTCAAAAATGGATGCCGCATATAAAATTAGGCCCGAAAAGTATTCTTTAACAGGGCACGACACGCAAATCAGTCTTGAAATAAGCTGGAAAAACAACCTGGCCCCGTATAATGACCAGGATTATGCAAATTGGAAAAATGTATATTCCCGTAAAAACGAGGATTCAATAATTTATATACTGGAGCTGAATGATCCCGGCAAAATAACCTCATGGAACACCTTGACGGCAGATGTCAAAAACAGCAATAAAATAGCCGTTTATTTCAGCATAGATACCCGTCAGGCTGACTGGAAAATTCTGGAAGACACGGGGAATGCCATTAAAAGCAGAGGATATATGGTTAAAGGCTCCTGGCACCATTCCAATAAACCGGATCATAATTTATCCGATGGTGATTTCTGGCATTTCAAAAGTACCTTTACTCTCGATAATGCAGATTTTGATCCGGGAAGCATAGTCCTTGTCTATATGCCGCCCGATTTGGATTACGGCTGCCCGCCGGATTATGTATTCAATAAATCAGATATTTCGGAAAATCAATATCTGTTTACCGGGCTGACCTATTTTTATTATATCAATTAGTCACTGCATGACTTTTAACAAACCAGACATTGTCAGAAAACATCCAGTCAGGATTCAAAATCATACACTTAAATCCAGAGTGCCTTCAAGCCGTTTAATTCATCATAATCTTCATCAGCAGCATCCGGATGATCGGATTTATTATCCGCCTTTCCCGCTGCCTGGATTTCATTTTCATCTGGCTTGATAAAATTGTCATCGTTCATTATTCCCCTCCCTGTTTGAGAAATAAATAATTATATGAAGCTGACTTTTTATGATTTTATCATATTTTTTAAAAAATAATTAAAAATTTTTCAAAAAATGTGTTATAAATAGAACTATAATTCAATCAGGGAGAAATCAGAATGAAATTCAAGCTAATTGTAGAACAGGATGAAGACGGATTATTTTATGCTTATACTCCGGTTATAAACGGCTGTATTTCACAGGGCAAAACAAAAGAAGAGGCGATTAAAAATATAAATAATGCAATCAAGGGGTACATGAAAATATTCAGGACATACAGCATGATATTTCCCCCGGTTTATGATGAATCCTTGAAAGGACTTCCAACTTTTTCATGCGAGGAATTAATCGAGATTTTTAAATCCATAGGCTTCGAGGTTGACACACAGGATCTCGGCCATTATTTCCTGAGGCAGAGGATATTCCCGCACAGGATGATAACGATCCCGGAATATAATTCTATATCAAAAGGCACTTTGAAGGCAATCATCATGCAGAGCGGATATTCCGTTCAGGAATTCAAGGATTTTTACGGCAGGGTAAAGATCAAATGACGGTCCGCCGTTGAATGCTGAAAAAAATCTGCGAACTCGATGAAAAAACCTGCAAATTTTTGTCGCAATTTTCCAATAATCCGGTGCTTGGTGTTTTTGCATATACAGGGAACATAATAATCATATCAATTGTATTGCTGATCCTGACCCTTGTGCCTGCAACCGCTAAAACCGGCATCATATCGATTGCGGCGCTTGCCATTGCAACCCTGTTCGTTTTTACATTGAAATATTCGGTGAAGCGCAGGCGCAGCGTGGCCGGCAGCCGGTTCACAGCAAAATTCGATCCGTATTCTTTCCCGTCCGGTCATGCCTCACGACTGGCCGTATTCATCATAACACCGGTAAATCCCGCTGCATCGATAATACTGCTTTTCATTTCCGTTATTGCATCATCTGCAAGGATAGCAAAAGGCTACCATGCATTGAGCGATTGTGCGGCAGGCATTCTCATAGGCGTAATGTCGGGCATCGCCGCCCTTCTGCTGAATGAATTTTATGTTGACAAGGTACTCATGCTTGTCAAATACGTCACGGGGTTCGTTTTTCAATAACCTTTTTTTGGATCTATAAAACCGTGCGGCTTCCTGCCCGACAAAAATTCATCGACTTCCTCGAGTGCCTCGATGCTCCTGTTGAGGAATGACTCTACGGTGTAGGCACCCGCATGCGGTGAAAAGAAAAAATATTGTCTGACGTTATCCGGTATCACGGGTCTGCAG
>JBJKSS010000119.1:0-3506 GCA_046703745.1 Spirochaetota bacterium | reverse complement strand
GTTTATCATCCTTCATTCATATTACGCAACGGCGGGGCTAAATCCGTCAAGATGAAGGAAATTCTAAAAGATGTAAGAAAGGCGCTGAAAGTAAAATAAACAGGCATAGTTTTTTTCCCTTAATTTTTCACAATATAAATTGGTTTTCATCCTATCTGATTATATTTCTGCTTTTTAAAATTATTTCTTCAGAATATTGTTTTGGAACTTCCTTTAATAGCGGAGAATCAATCCCTTTTAGATATTTATTAAAAAAGGCCAGGATATATGAATTCTGTAAAATTCCGGCTTTTTTACCATCCGCAGGGCCGATTATACCCATAAATTTCAGTATACTGATGTATGTTAAATCACTGTAATTCATGTGAGCTGTTCCATTTATTGTAACGGTATAAACCGGGTTATCGCTATTTAAAAAAATTCCGTCATTTTGATCCTGATAATTTAATTTAAATCCTTTACAATTATTGGTTGTGCTGTAAAAAAACAAAAATGGTTTTAATAATTTTAATTGTTTTTTTCTGTCGTATTGTATTTGAAGTCCGTCGAGATTAATCCCGGCTTTTATATCATTATTCATCATGCATAATTCTCCTGCAACCAGGCCGCCAAAGCTATGTCCGTAAATTCCAATTCTATCAATATCCAGAACATTTTTTAATTTTGCCGGTATCTTGTTGTGCTTTATTGATTCAATTAAAAAATTCGTATCATCAATCCATACATTTATACTTTGATTTAAATTTTTCCATAAATCAATTTTCCCAATTTCATACAGGCAATTGATTTTTTCCTGAATCGTCTGCGAATTGCGAATGCTGTCAAATATTTTTTGAGCTTTTTTTATATTTTTTTTCATAAGATTATTATTGGTCGCCACTTTATAATATGGCAGGGTTTGAGACAATTCTATTTTTTTGCCGTCAGGGAATACGCTGATTATGGATTCATAGGTATGATTTATCGAAAATACAACAAAACCATTGGATGCGAGATCTTCCATTTGGCTGAAATTTTGCAGGTAATCCGAAGCATAGCCATGATTAAAAATGATTATCGGATAACTGGATTTTTTTTTGCTGACCGGTGCATCAACAAACGAACGTGAAAGGTCATTTTCATTAAAAGCGAACTTGGGAAATCCCATGTATTTATTGAGCGCATAAGCCATGTCATTATCGGTCCAGGGATATGCCTTGCAGCCTGATACATCATCAGTTGGATACCATGCCCGTACCATGAATCGTCTTTTTTCATCTTTACTCAATGAAAAAATCTCTTTCCTGGAATCATCCCTTAATTCGAAATTGACAGTTCCGACTTTAAAGCTGCCTGTCGGATTTGGGATTTTGTCATTATTGCATGAAAATAAAAATCCTAATAAAATTGACAATAAATAATATTTTTTCATAAAAATTCTCCTTGTGCTTTAAGATTCGCACATAAAAAAGAATTTTTGAATAGTACTTTGGATCTATAAATATTAATCTTTGGTTTTATTAATGTAAGGTCAGTTATTATTTGCATTCATTGATGAGATTATTTCAAACCTGCTGTTTGCATTGGTCTTTTCAAAAATATTGTGAAGATGATTTTTTACGGTTGATAAACTGATGTTCAACATGACGGCTATCTCTTTGTTGCTTTTTCCCTGAATTACCAGATTGGTGATTTCTGTTTCACGGTTTGATAAATTATATTTTAATTCATATTCTTTATCAGCATAAATATTTATTTTGTTTTTTTCAAATTTGAAAAAATTATTAATTATGTAAACAAGATAAATTATACCCATTGCACAATAAAAAAGAGGGTGTATGAAAAACGGCCTGATTTGGGGCAATACAAAATCAATCACCATGCCGGGAAGAAAAATTGTATAAGCTCATAAATTGTAAATTGATTAATATTTATTTTATTTGCAGCGACCAGTTTAATGATTGTATTTGAATGGAAAATGAAAATCCCGGTTATAAGAACTCCAAAAAAAATATTTTTTTGAAATTTAAATCTCACATTATAAACAAAATTTGAAAAAATCACTGAAACAAATAACAATTGAAATAAAAAAAAGTGATAGGCAATCGATATAATCGTTATTTGAAATAAACTTAATTTATTTATAATGACCGCAGATATATATAATGAAATTATATCAGCAAAAATAAATAATGTAAAAGAGGCAAAAAAGGCAAAAAAATAATTTAAAAAAACATCTTTGCTTTTCAAAACAAATAAAAATGAAGTAAAAAGGATGCCGGAGCCGATGAAAAAAATTATAAAATAATATAAAAGCAGAAAAAAAGTTTTTATTTCCATGATCTGTAGCTGTCAGGGGCCATTATTTATTCTCAGGCCCATCCTTGATTTCCTTTATTTTTTTCATTCTTTCCTTGAACTTTTTTTCAAGGCCTATTTCCCTGGGCTCGTAGTAAATCCTGTCCTTTAATTCTTCGGGAAGGCACTGCATGTCGGCTACGGCCATTTCGAAATCATGTGCGTATTTGTAATCCGCCCCGTATCCGAATTCCTCCATCAGCTTTGTCGGGGCGTTCCGTATCTGCATCGGCACGGGAAGATCGGGGTAATTTTTTATATCCTTGACGATTTTTCCGTAAGCGACATAAAGCGCATTCGACTTCGGGGCAAGGGCGTTGTACGCTACGGCCTGCATGACCGCAAGGCACGCTTCGGGCATTCCGATAGCCATAACTGCATCCCGTGCCGCGATGCAAACCGCAAGCGCGTTCGGATCGGCCATTCCTATGTCCTCGGAGCTGAATCTTATCACCCGCCTCATTATATAAAGCGGATCCTCGCCCGACTCGAGCATTTTGGCAGCATAGTAAAGTGAGGCATCGACATCGGAGTTACGCATCGATTTGTGAAGCGCGGAGATGAAATCATAATGAAAGTCGTCTTTTTTGTCGTAGCTCGGCAGCCTTGCCTGGAGGACCTTTTCGAGGATGTCCTTTGTAATCACCGCCTCGTTATCCGATTTTGCGAGGCGCACGGCTGTTTCGATTATACCGTAGCATATCCTTGCGTCTCCGCTTGCGATATTCGCAATGCGGAGCTTGTCGCCTTCTTCGATTGCAACATCAATTTTGATTTCCGATTTATAAAAATTAATCGCCTTGTCAATGAGGGTCAAAATGTCCTTTTCCTTGAGCCGTTCGAGCTTTATGACGCGCATTCTCGACAGGAGGGGCGAGATTATCGAAAACGACGGGTTTTCCGTTGTGGCGCCTATGAGGATTATCGTGCCCTCCTCGACGTATGAGAGGAATGCATCCTGCTGCGCCTTGTTGAACCTGTGAATCTCATCTATGAATAAAATTGTTTTCCTGCCCGTTACCTTAAGATGTTGCTATGCTTCTTCCATGATTTTTTTTGCGTCGTTAATGCTGGCAAGTACGGCGCTGAGGCTCTTGTAGAATGAATTCGTGAGTTTTGAAATTATTTTTGCAAGCGTTGTCTTGCCCGAGCCGGGCGGCCCCCAGAGG
>JBJKSS010000118.1:0-4954 GCA_046703745.1 Spirochaetota bacterium | reverse complement strand
TGTAGGACCTGTTGTTGTATAATGCAACAGATTCATTGAATGATTTGTCGGCTTCGCCGAGAAGGCCGTTTGCATAATTAAGCATATCATTTATCTCGGAGAGACTGTCGTTCAATTTGCCGGAAAGTTCGTCCGTGTCCTTGACCAGCTCTGTGTTTTTTGTCCTGAATGCGTCATATTCATCGTTTTTGAAATCATTGTATAACGCAAGTTTGCCGCTTATGGCCTTACTGCCGTCATAAATCCGGGGAATCATATCCCGGGCACTGATGAGCACATCCTTGGCTTCCTGGAGTTCCTTGTTGTTTTTGTGTACAGTATAATCGCCGTAAAGTTTGACAGCAGCATTATAATCGTTCCATGCGGAAGCCTGTCTGAACATGAATACAAGAGAGTTTTTCCTCGTTATATATTTCAGGTAAGAATAAATAACCATGCTGCTCTTGTCCACATAATTGGCATTGTCATAATCGATTACAAGGTTATGAAATGCTTCCTTTTCGATCCGGTTCAACAGGGCGAACATACTGCTGATTGTATCAAATTTTGCCTTGTCGCGAGTTTGATACCCTTCAATCTCTTTTTGTATCAGATCCATGAGTTTCCCGGCAAATGTCATGCCGTACTTTTGAATGCCGAATCTGATCAGATTTTCATATTTTGTCGTTATTGAGTTATATGCCTCGAACTTTATTTCCTTTTTCGTATCCGCATTCAGCCTTGAGAGTGAGCCGGATAAAGCGGCAAATTCATCTTCAATATACTTCCACGATGACAGGTAATGGCCGTCTTTTTCATACTTATCATTCAATGCACCGAATGTATTATCGTCCGACAGGTCATAATTGCCCGTAAGACCTGAATCAGTCAGGTCTTTCTCAACACTGTCGAATTTTCTTATCAATGCATCAAACTCGTTATCCCCTGCATTAACAGGCGCATTCCTGTAAATATCAAGCGCTTTTTTATATGAAGAAAGCGCATCCTTCAGGTTATTCGCAAGCAGATCTTTTTCAGCATCATTGATCACAAGACTGTTGAATTTTATTATCTTTTCAATCGGTTCCTTTTGTTTGAGCAGCGTTGTAATAAGACCGTTGATTTTAACATCAAAATCACCGCTGGATCCAAGCACTTCAAGGAGTTTGTCCGCCCGGCCAAAATCGCCTTTTTGCAGGCTTTCCCTGACATCATAAATAAGGGAGAGCACCTTGTCCTTTTCCTTGTCGATTTTGTCGAGAAGTTTCATTATGAGATATTCGTCATCAGGATCATTGACAAGCTCACCTGATAGTATAATTGAAGCTTCATTGTATTTTTTCTGTTTCATAAGATCTTCGGCTTTGGCTATATTTTCATTTTTCTTTTTTAAAGAATGAATTTCGAATGGTTTAACAAGCATAATTATAATGAATACAAAAAAAATAATTTTTAACTGGAAAACCTTCATACTAAATTACAAAGTAATTGTTTTAATCCTTTTAATGCTGTTTTTTTACTTTTTAAATTATTCAAAAAAAAACACTAAATAAATAATCGACAAATTATTTATTTTTAAATAGTCCACCTTATTAATAATACTATTTATAATCCCCATTTACTAAAAATATTTTAATTTTTACAATATTTGAATGATTTAAAGATGCCATTTAAATACCGATTATAAAAATTATCACTTGATAATTGTCTTTCAAACTGATAATGATAGATACTGGAAAAAGGGGATCAATCTGTCACCATGAATAAAAATGAATCCGCCAGGGATAATAAAACCGAAAAACTCACCCGCCTTGATTTCAACGAGGACCTGCGGGAAAAAATCCTGCCCGAATGCAGGTTAAGAGAGGGTGAAATCTGGATCGACAAAACAGCAGGACACAGGGTCGGGGTGCTCTCTGCAGTTTGCAGGGACGATGTTTTGAAACTTATGGATGGCAGCCCGGCTCGTCTTGCGATAAACGATCCGCCCTATAATGTTGTGGTGGGAAACAGGAACACAAAAAATCTGTTCAAGACGGATATAGACGCTTACATCTCATTCTCAAAAAAATGGGTCTCAAACACGGTGGAAATACTCGATGCGGATGCCGCTTTTTATGCCTGGCTCGGGGCCGACCAGAATGACTCCTTCCAGCCGCTTGCGGATTTCATGATAATGATGAGAGAATTTGAAAAATTAAAAAGCCGAAGTTTCATAACGATGAGGAACCAGCGGGGCTATGGCACGCAGAAAAACTGGATGGCGGTCAGGCAGGAGCTTCTTTATTACACGAAGGGCGATCCTTCATTCAACGTAGCGGCAGAGTACACTGATATTCCGAAAATCCTGAAAGGCTATTACAAAAAAATCAACGGCAAACTGACCGAAAATATGGAAAGAAGCAAATCCGAGTTTATCAGGGCTGGCAACGTCTGGGTCGACATACAGCAGGTTTTTTACCTGATGGAAGAAAACGTTCCCGGCTGTTATGCGCAGAAGCCGCTCAAGGCGATCGACAGGATTGTGAATGCTTCAAGCAATGAGAATGACATTGTTACCGATTTTTTTTCACACAGCGGCACAACTCTCATCTCGTGCGAAAGGATGAAGCGAAGATGCTTCACAATGGACACCGATCCCCTTTTTGCCGAAATCACCATAAGGCGCCTTGAGAATTACAGGAAAACCGGCAAAACCGGATGGCAATGGAACAATCCGTTTGAAGATATAACCCATTAACTATTTCTGCTTTATCACATAGAGTTTGCCGGCGGTCCTGCCGAAAACCTCTTCCTCGTACATGCATTCCACAATAGCTGGAGGCGTCGGATAAATACCGGGCGTGGTTACCCTGAACAAAAACTCCACTTCCTCCTTCCCTGCTCTGAAATTGTCAAATATATACTGCACCTCATTGTCCTTTATATACTGCATGTTGCTCGAATAATAATCGTTCCAGTAGTCGTATTCAGAATAATCGCCCTGGCGGTCATCCTGCTTCTTCTCCTTGTCGCCGTAAGTTGCAGTTGTAACGAATGACGAATCTAGTATCTCTGCGCCCGAAGGGATCGGCACCCTTGCGGCCACGAAATTTCTCCTTTTGGAACTCGATATTACGGCCTTCATCCTGTAGGTCTTGCCGAGCTCGAGCCCGTCACTCTTCTCAACCAGGTTACCGTCAAGATCCCTTATCTCCGTGTAAATGCTGAATCCCTCATCCCTCGGCATGATCACCTCGCTCGGCAGCGAATAACGGATGGTTGTGGTATAATACATGTCGCCCGTGCCTTCGGCAGTAAAGTCAACAGGGAAGAGCTTGTCCCTCTCCAGGCCTTTCAAAACGCCGGAATCAAAATATAACTTTTGTACATACGGCGCATAGGATATCCCCTTGAAGCTGTTGGTCATGACGGTCTCTCCGTTTATCTTTACCGTTCCCCTGAAATCGGTTTTTGCACCTGTTTCCTTTTTGAATATCTGGGCATAGGCCTGTACGACCCACTCCGTCGAAACAGTGCTGCCCCAGTAGCCGGCCTTCTGCCTGCCGGCAAGTGTAGCCGTTATTTTTTCGATCATGAATGAATCCGGCTCGAGCTCATCATAGAGCATGAGGAGCAGGGAAAGATCGTTTATCTGGCTCGAGAAATAATACCTGTCTGCCGTGTCCTGTATATCGATTGTCCGGGTACCGACCTTGATTGAATTTTTGAGCCTGTTGAGACATTCCCCTGCAAGGTCGTTCCTGCCGTTATTCCTGAAAACAAGCCCGAGGAAGGCATACCCTGTCAATCCGAGCTCGTCGCCCTTTTTATATAGATCGTTTGCGGTTAACAGCACGTTCTTCCCGTAAAGCGACTGGACATAGAGCGAGTAAAGCCTGATATAATCCGGCGTGTATTTGTCGAATTTCGAAATGTAGCTCAGCAGGTTGTCGATGTTTATGTCCTGCGGTATTTTAAAACCATTCTGCCTTGCAAAATAAAGGCATTTGGCAACCTTTATGGAAATAAATTTGTCAGACTCTGGAGGGGAGCTTTCAAGCCAGTACGGAAACCCGCCGTCAGAGTTTTGGAATTTCGCCCAGGTTGCGATTTCTTTTTCGACAACATCATGCGGGTCTATGTTAAGTATCGGTTTGATCCTGCCGCCGAATACTATAAGCGGAAAAATCTTGCTCGATCTCTGTTCAAGGCAGCCATACGGATAGTCATAAAGATATTTGACAGCGCTGTACAACATTGTCAGTTTTGTGGAATCCAGCGAGATGGTAAGCCCGCCGTAGCCTTCACCTATGTTCGAGGGTATTATAAGGCCCTCCTCAGCGAACTCTTTGTCAAGGCTGTTAACCTCCATCTTCGTTTTCCCCGTTGTGGTGAATGACTCGCTGACCACGGGCTTTTCAACTTCGAGCCTGACAACAAGGTCTTCCTTTAAAACATCGGATAACGCCCTGAATGTAAGCGTTGCCGTGCCTTCTTTCACCGCTGCTATCCTGAATGGCACCTCAACTGAAGATTTTGCCGGAACGCTCACCTTTTTGGTTTTGTCCCCTTCGATTACAAGGGTATTCGAATCGCATGTAACGGACAGCTCATGCGCCTTATCATCAAGATTGGTTACGACGTCCCCGGCGAAAGATGTGTCCCTCACACGCAGTTTCCTGGGCAGGGCTGTCCTCACATTGACTATGTTCTGTGCGATTATTTCATTTTCATTCTTGCCGAAAAGATCATCCTTGACGGCAATGGCGGTGCACCTGTATGTGGTAAGCGTATCCGGCAGTTTGAATTTCAGCCTGACCTCGCCGTTTTCATCGGTCTTCAAAAATGCCCTGAATATGGCCGTGGGGTTAAAATCCTCGCGCTTTTTGATCTTTGATTCTCCATCACCGCCCTGAAGGTCTTTCACTTCATAGGTTACCGGATCGATAAGAAGCGACCTCGAATCACCCCCAGTTACCCCGAGCGGGAACTT
>JBJKSS010000117.1:0-4646 GCA_046703745.1 Spirochaetota bacterium | reverse complement strand
TTGGCATCGGTGGATTTGAAACCACATAAAATGAAGTACTATTTGAATTGCAAAGATTCGGAATTGCTATCAAAATCCAGAAAAATATGCCGTTTATATCTGAAACCGCCTAAAAACGCCATATTACTTTCGTTTGACGAAAAATCAGGGACGCAGGCATTGGAAAGAAAAATCTTGCGACAGACCGGATTGGGGAAACCATTCAGAATGGAGTTTGAGTATAAGCGACATGGTACGACGGATTTGTTTGCAGCATTTGAAGTGAAGACAGGAAAGGTTTTTGGTAAATGTTACAAAAAACACAGTAGTAAAGAGTTCCTGCTTTTTCTGAAATTGCTTAGGAAAAAGTATAAACGAAAGAGATTGATTATAATACTTGATAATCTCAAGACACATTATACTGAAGAAATACGATTGTGGTTGAAGTTACAAAAAGGCATGGTAAAATTTGTGTTTACACCGAAACATGCATCATGGCTGAATCAGGTGGAAATATGGTTTCGTCATATATCGCAGAAATGCCTGAAGCGTCTTTCGGTGTTATCGGTTGAAGAGTTGGAGAAAAAAATTATATCGTGGATAAGGACGTATAATAAATATTACGCAAAGCCGTATAATTGGAAGTTTAATGGAATATTGAAAGGTGCGTAAATAAAAATGAATTTATGCACTAGGAGATAATGTAATATCCCTCCTATGTGATTAACAAAAAAACACTCCATTTTTTTCAAAAAAATGCAATATCTGCGATTTTTTTACGACTTGATAATTGATGACCCCTCCCCGGGTGATCCTGACAAGGATTTGATGGGTATAAGAAAAATCTTTGCATCTTATATATTTAAAAATTATGAATGTGTCAGTTTTCAAATAAGGGATAAGCGTTTAACCGCCAAAAACATGGAAATAAGATTTTTTGTCCATGCAAAAAACAAGAAAAATCCGGTTGGAGCAACGGGATAATGAATATATGAAAAATTTATTATGGAATTGTATTAATTTTAATATAAAAATATTTAAAGAAAGATGTTTTTGTTATAAGATTGAATACAGGATGTCATAAATGGTTGTAAAAAATAAAATTAATCGGAACAGGATAAAACAAATTTTAAGGCTCAAGGGTGAAGTCCGGGGCGCAGTTTTTCAAACCGATAAAAATTATATTTTAATGAATTATGGCGAAGAAGGTTTAAAAAAATTAATAGGAAATGCAGAAGCCCTCGGAATTAAATTGCCCTATGAAAAAACAAGCTCATTGGAATGGCACCCCGCGGGTTTGAGGATATTGTCTTTGTTGTTTATAAAAGAGACTTTTAATCTGACTGATGAAAAAATAGTAAATATGGGTTATATTGCGCCCAAATCTTCTTTCGTTGTCAAATTGCTGATGAAGTTTTTCATTAATTTGAATTCCCTGGTAATTAAAATCCCCGATTATTGGAGGGAGCATTGGAGTGTCGGCAGTCTTGAAATTATAAAATATGACGAAGCGGGTAAAATACTTATTCTTGGGTTGAAAAAATTTAAGATTGATCCCGTGTTCTGTTTGTATGAAACAGGATTTTTCAGGAAAATGCTTGAATTTACTGTTGGGAGCGGAGTCGAGGTCAATGAAACAAAATGTATGTCTAATGGGAATAAATGGCATGAATTTAAAATAACATGGTAGAAACTGGATGGAATTAAATACATTTTAGAGCGAGGTTATAGCTATTAAAAAAATCAGCATAGATGAATATAACAGGAAAGATCTACTGGAACTGGAAAAATACATAGAAGATTTCTGGAGTTTTTTGCCCATCCCGGTTTGCTATGTAAATCCCCTTCATCTAATATTAAGCGTTGACAGGGAATTTGAAAATTTTTCCGGATATAGCAAGATCGAAATTATAGGTGAAAATATCGATAAACTGTTTCTTAACAGGGAGGAAATGACTGTTGTCAAGAAAAATATTATAGATAAGAAAACCGTCAACAATGAAAAAAAGATTTTTTTGAGGAAAAACAATGAAAAAATTCCGGTAATTATTTCGGCAATGACAAGAGAAGATTCTGACAAAAATGTAATCGGCTATTTCATATCATTCATTGACATTTCAGAAAACGACAAATATGAAGAGGAATTAAGAATTCAATCCGAAAAATTGAAAAATCTTGACAAACTGAAAAATGAATTCATAGCTAATATTTCCCATGATTTCAGGTCGCCTTTGACTTCCATATTGAATATTGCAGATATAGAGCTGAACTACAATAAAAATCTTGATATCACAGCAAGGGAAAATTACGACATCATTTACAAGGCGTCCTTGAGGTTGAAAAGTTCTATTGACAAGCTTTTGGATTTAGCCAAAATGGATTCTCAGGGAATAAAACTTAAAATAAAAAAAATCAATCTGTTGTCCTTTGTTAAAAAAATTATGGAATATTTTTCGTCATACGTAATGAACAGCGGGATAAAAATAAGAGGAGATTTTCCTGAAAATGAAATTAATAATTTTTATTCTGATAGTGAGAAGCTGGAGCAGATAATTGATAATATAATTTCAAATGCGATCAAATTTGTCGACCCAAGAAGGGGTATAATAACAATTGCAATTGTCAATGACGAGCATAAGGTTTCCATAGTTATATCCGACAACGGCATAGGAATATCAAGGGACAAGCTTGAAGTAATATTCAACAGATTTGAACGGGGGCATGAAGGGAAAAACAGCCTTTTCAGCGGTACAGGTATAGGGCTGGCTTTTGCCAAACAATTAACAGACTACCTTAAGGGTAAGATTTGGGCTGAGTCCGAAGGCGAGGAAAAGGGAGCCAGATTTTTTATTGAATTCAAAAAAGGAAAAAACGTTTTCAATGAGAATGATTTCGATGAAGAGGTGATAAGGCAATCTAAAAGGGAAGATATCAAAAAGTTGATTGAATCGGAAATTGAAGCAAGGATGAATGAAGAAAGAATAACCGAGAGCCTAAATGAATTAAACAGTGAAAATGAATATGATCATAAAAAGGGAATCATACTGATTATCGATGATGACAGGAACGCGAGGGAAATAGTATTGAAATATCTTAAGAACAATGGATATATAAATTTCGTTGTCGCTTCAGACGGGAAGCTGGGCCTGGAAGCAATGTATAAATATTCTCCCGACCTGGTTATCAGTGATTATAATATGCCCAATATGAAAGGAGACGAATTTCATAATGAAGTAACTAATAATCCAAAATTTAAGAATGTCCCATTCATATTTTTGTCGGCAATAGCAGATGAGAACCTGATCATTGAAAGAAGGAAAAGAGGAGCAACTGCATATTTGAACAAACCTATTGATGAGAAGTTGCTTGTCATCACTGTTGAAGAAAATATAAAAAAACATTTTGATTATTTAAAAATGTCACAATTGGCTATTGTTGATGAACTGACCGGCCTGAACAACAGGCGTGCTGTACTGATGAGTTTGAATCACGAAATGGCAATAAGAAAATACAGGGATTTGTCATTATTGTTCCTGGATATAGACCATTTCAAGGAAATAAACGATTTATACGGGCATCAGACTGGAGACAAGATATTGTCAACAGTAGGCAAAAAGATTAAAGCATCCATAAGAAGTTATGATATAGCAGGCCGTTATGGAGGTGATGAGTTTATAGTAATTCTTCCCGACACAAACATGGAGTTTGCCTATAAAGTAGCAGAGTCATTACGAAAAGCGATTATAAATACCAAAATTGAACATCTGGATAATCAAATATCGGTAAGTACAAGCATAGGGGTTTCTTCCTTAAAAGAAAATGCGGCTTACATTGAGAAAGAATTGAATTTGAGCAGCATAGAAAATATATATGAAACAAGGAATACAAATAAAGTAAATTGGAATAGCCTGGAAAAAATAAAATTTCAGATAACGGAATTACTGTTAAAAATGGCAGATATTGCATTATATAGTGCGAAACAAACTGCTTGTTCAAAATGTAACTATAGCTCCGAGAAGGCTCATACTTTTTTCAACAATACGTGTCCTAAATGCAGCGGTAATGATCTTATATTGGGAAGAAACAAGGTAGCATTGTTCAAATCCTGAATTTTTACACTTTTTTAAAAAAAATCACAAATTTTATTGATAATCAGCGACTTAATTTTAAAAGGATTTAACCTTGATGGATTTCAGGATGTTTATTCATGAAATCCACATAATATAGAAAGTAAGGTTAAAAATAGCAAAAAAAATAAATCCTGACGTTTCAAAAAGCGGATTATTTGTTTTTTTTGCTAAATGCTTAAAATATATTTGATATTTCATAGGAGAGAAAAATGGAAAGGAAAAGACTGGTTTTATTTTCTACAATTATTGTCATTTTGTTTTTAGCTGCATGTACACTTGGCAGGATTCAAAGTCCTTCCAAAAAAAACAATGGAAACGGCACGGTCATCGCAATGGGTCTTTTAAATCCGACCAATACGGATTACACAACTGCATTGGCCGACACAATTAATTTTTACGATGCAAACAGGTGCGGCAAGGATGTGAGAACCGGCGGCAACTATTTTTCGTGGAGAGACAACTGTCATACAACAGACGGAAGTGATGTCGGACTTGACTTGACAGGCGGGTTCCATGATGCAGGGGATCATGTGAAAT
>JBJKSS010000116.1:0-4881 GCA_046703745.1 Spirochaetota bacterium | reverse complement strand
ACCTTGAAGCTTTTTTCAATCAATGTCTCGATCTTTCCCGATCTTCTGGAATAATATTTCATTCCTTCAAGTTTGGAAAAAGAGCATAATACGTTGTAAAATTCGAGTTTTGATTTTTCCGTCAGTTTATATGGCAAAAAACCCTTTTCATCGTTGATTATTTCATAAACGGAAAAATCTTCATCGTTATATTTTGTACGCGGAATACTGATCGATTCATCGGAATTTTCCTTCATAGCATCGTATTTTATATACATTCTGGAAATCAAATCCCCCTTATTGACCCTTGATAATTCATCGGGTGTAAAAAAGGTGCCGATGCTTACATCTTTTAGCCCAAATAGGCTCAATGCCGAAAACAGAAAAATCATCATTATTATGTTTTTCATATATGATCCTGCCTGATTTAAAATAATTTTTATTTGTTTGATTTATATCATTTAAATTAATAAAATCAACTTTGTTTTTTGTTTTAGGCGATTATTTACAAATTAAACAATCTTTTTCAACTCAACAAGCAATTCGTCAAAATAGTCGATTGCTTCCATGACCGGATTCTTACCGGCCATATCAACACCGGCATCCCTCAATATATCCAGCGGGTATTTGGAATTGCCCGCTTTCAGGAAATCAAGGTATTTGTCCCTGTCTTCCTTGCCGCCGTTTATGACTTTCCTGAAAAGATTTATTGCCGCAGATATGCCTGTTGCATACTGGTAAACATAAAAATTGTAGTAAAAATGCGGTATCCTAGCCCATTCGATCTCAATATCATTGTCGATAAATACGCTTTCGCCGAAATAGAATTCATTCAATTTCCTGTATTCTTTCTTTAAAAGCTGGTAAGTCAGTGGCACGTCATTCTCCACAAGGCTGTGTATGGCAAGTTCGAATTCTGCGAACATTACCTGCCTGAAAAGTGTTGCCCTTATTTCCTCGAGCCTTGTATTCAACAGATAGCTTTTCATTTTAACATCCGAAGTTGTTGAGAGAAGATAATGATTGAAAAGCTCCTCGTTAAAAGTAGATGCAACCTCTGCAAGGAATATAGGATAGCTGCCGTAAACCGGGGGCTGGTATTTATGTGTAAAATATGAATGCATCGAATGCCCGGCCTCATGAGAGAGTGTCCTGGCAGCGTTCAGTGTGCCGTTGAAATTCATAAGGATATAGGGCATCGAGTCATAGCATCCCGTGGAATAAGCCCCGCTGCGCTTGTTTTCATTCTCAAATTTGTCGACCCATTTTTCTTTGTCAATGCCGTTTTTTAAAACATCCAGGTATTCATTCCCCAGCGGCTTAATCGAATTGTAAAGCATGTCCCTTGCTTCTTCGAATGAGATTTTCATTTCAGGCGCCTCAACAAACGGTACATAAATATCATAAAGATGCATCTCATCCAGCTTCATCGCTTCCCTGCGAAACTCCATGTAATCATGAAGGCTTTTGATGCGTTCCCTTACGGTATTTATGAGATTTTTGTAAACCGAAGTGTCTATATTATTGTAAAAAAGGCTCGCAGAGAGTGAATCGCCGAATGACCTTGCCCTGGCATTGAAAACGTGCTCCTTTACCTTGCCGTACAAAAGGGAAGCCATGGTCATTGCATAATCGTTGTATTTTGAATGATAATTTTTGAATGCTCTTGCTCTTATGTCCCTGTTTTTGTTTATGAGGAATAAATGGTAGGTTGCATGCGTCAGTTCGAGCGGTTCGCCGTTTTCATCAATAACCGGGTCGAATTTGAAATCCGCATCATTCAGGGATCTGAATGCATCGCCCGAAGTGGTCATTGCAAGCGAAGCCATTGCCATTAATTTTTCTTCTTTTTCACCCAGTGTATGATCCTTGTTACGCAAAATTTTTTCCAGATGGAACCTGTAGGGTGCAAGGGCAGGGGCCTCGAGATATTTTTTCATGGTATCATCATTGATGCCCATCAATTCAGGGGTTATCCATGAACTTAACTCTTCATATTCATTCAACAACATCATGGTCTTTTCATGAAATGACTTGTAGGTCTCGTTTTTCGCATCTTCGTCGTTTTTCATGTGCGAATAAAGGTAGAGTTTGTTCAGTTTTCTGGATAAATCGATGTCGAATTCCAAAAGTTCCCTGATTTTTTCATCCGATTTATGAAGTTCGCCTTTAAACTGTATTAATTTTTTTACATCCTGTTTTAAAGCTTTATACTCATTTTCCCATGTCTTATCGTCTGAATATAATGCTTCATCGTTCGATTTATCTTCTTTTTTTACCTCGTTTCTTTTTACCGGCATTGTCAGATTTCTCCTTTTTTGGTTTTATTCTTGTCTTTTCCCGTAATTTTAATTCTTTCAGGTTGAACCTCGGCTTTACTCCGTTATATTTGTAATCTTCCCTGATTTCATTGTTTGTAAATTTTACAGGGTGCAGCTTAAAATCCAGGAAGTATGCATATTTTTTAAGATAACCTTCATCAAGTTCATTACACAGGGAATACACGGTGCCTTCCTCGTTCATTCTTCCGGTCCTTCCGGCCCTGTGCAGGTAATCCAGCTCATTGACAGGCATGTTGTAGTTTATCACGTGGGTAATCGACTCAATATCAAGGCCGCGGCTGGCCAGATCGGTCGCAACAAGATACTGGTACCTGCCTTTCTTGAAATTAATTATTTCACGTTTTCTCCGGGACGGTGCAAGATCGCCGCTTAAATATCCCGTTGAAACACCTTTATTTTTCAGCATTTTGTATATATACGAACAAATTTCCTTTGTTCTGACGAAAATTATGCACAGATAAGGATTGATCGTTTCAATAATTCGCAGTAAAACCGCTTCCCTCTGCTCATCTGTTACAGGAAAAAAATAATTAGCAATGCCGTCGGGCAGGCGGTTTTTTGTGACAACCCTGGCGCTTAATTTCTGATTATGCACGATATCGATGATTTTTTTTGTATTTTTTGACAGGGTTGCGGATAAAACCACTATCTGGTCAGCCGACTTGGAAAGCTCCATGATTTTTGTAATGTCATTCAAAAAACCCAGATCTATGAGAAAATCGGCTTCATCAAAGATGATTTTAGTGACAATCGACAGTTTCAAATTGCCCGCTTCAACAAGTTTCAATATCCTGCCCGGCACTCCCACCATAATGTTGAATTCATTCTTAAGTTTCCTGGACTGGGCCCCGATATCTTCCCCGCCGGACAACAGCACTGGTTTTATGCCGAGTTTTTCGGAATAAAAAACGAATTCTGCATGTATCTGCCTTGCAAGCTCATTCGTCGGTGCGATGACGAGAGATTTGAAAGAACTGTTTTCTACAGTTGCCTGCAAAACAGGCAGAAGATATGAAAGGGTCTTGCCAGTGCCTGATTTGGACTGGGCTATTACGTCCTCGCCCGAAAGAATTTTGGGAATAACTTCTTTCTGAATGTCAGTTGGTTCATTGATCCTTTTACTGTCCAGTTTTTCGATTAATCCGGGATCAAGGCCGAATTTGTTGAATTTGTTTGTCATACATTGTACTGTTTGATCTTTGAATTATCCCTGACCGCACCCTTATCGGCGCTTGTTGCAAACATGCTGTATAACTGTAATGATTTTGATATAACCCTGTCCCTTACAGGTTTGTATCCGCCTGATGCGAGGATTTTATCCCTGCGGGATTTCAATATTTCATCCGATACAGCAAGCTCGATCTTCCTTTTCGGGATATCTATGATGATTTCATCGCCGTCTTCTACCAGGGCGATTAATCCTCCGTCCGCGGCTTCCGGTGAAACATGGCCTATGCTCAAGCCGGCGGTGCCGCCGCTGAACCTTCCGTCCGTCAATAATGCACAGTCTTTATCCAGTTTTTTCGATTTTAAATATGTCGTGGGGTAGAGCATCTCCTGCATCCCGGGGCCGCCCTTCGGGCCTTCATATCTTATGATTACTATATCACCCGCTTTTATTTCATTTTTAAGAATGGCATCCGAAGACTGCTCCTGTGAGTCGAAAACGCGTGCCTTTCCCCTGAATTTGTATATGCTTTCATCAACACCCGCTGTTTTGACTATACAGCCGTTCAGTGCAAGATTGCCGTACAATACTGCGAGCCCGCCTTCCCTGTTGTAAGGATGGTCTATGTCCCTTATACAGCCGTTTGTCCTGTCAATGTCGGCTGCAGGGTACATTGCATCCTGGGAATAAGCCTCGAGGTTCCTCTTGCCGCCTGGAGCAGCGAGGACATATTTTTTTGCCTCTTCGGTCAATTCTTTGTATCCTCCATTGATGTCGTATTCCCTGATAACGTTTTCCATTGTCTTGCCGAGAACAGTCATAGCGTCTTTTTTTATCAGGCCTTTTTTATCAAGTTCTCCCATTATTGCCGTGATGCCGCCGGCCCTGTTGACATCTTCGACATGAAAAGCACTGGACGGTGCAACCTTGCATTTATTGGGCACTTTTTTTGAAAGATCATTTATGTCCTTCATCGTAAAATCAACGCCTGCTTCCTGTGCGATAGCCAGTATATGCAGCACGGTGTTTGTGGAGCCGCCCATTGCTATGTCGAGTGCCATTGCATTTTCGAATGCCTTTTTGGTTGCTATCGACCTGGGCAGTATCCTTTCGTCGCCTTTTTCATAATATTCCCTTGCCATCTCGACTATCCTGAAGGAAGCCCTTTTGTAAAGCTCTTTCCTGAATGCATGTGTGGCCACGATGGTGCCGTTGAACGGCAGTCCCATTCCGATCGCCTCTGTCAGGCAGTTCATCGAGTTGGCCGTAAACATTCCGCTGCAGCTTCCGCAAGTGGGGCATGCGGCCTGTTCTATTTCCATAAGCTCTTCGTCGCATGTAGTATCGTCGCCGCCCATTTTCATGACATCGATTAGATCATATTTTTTATCC
>JBJKSS010000115.1:0-4464 GCA_046703745.1 Spirochaetota bacterium | reverse complement strand
GTTTAAGAGATGAAGGCGTAACATGCATTCTGATTTCTCACAAACTTCGTGAAGTAACAAGCATAGCGGACACCATTACGGTTTTAAGGGACGGAATGACGGTTTGTACGCTTGATGCGAAAAATGAACCCGTTCCGGAAGGGATTCTGATCAAGCATATGGTTGGACGGGAAATTGACAATATTTATCCGAAACGAAAAAACATAATTTCAGATGAAATACTTCTGGAAGTTAAAAACTGGAGCGCTTATTCGGGCAAACTTGGCCGGCAGGTGCTTAAAAACATGAATTTCAATGTTAAAAAGGGAGAAATTGTCGGTTTTGCGGGCCTCATGGGATCCGGCCGGACGGAGCTTGCAAGAAGCTTGTTCGGTAATCCCGATGGATACAAAATCAGGGGCGAGCTTGTTTTCAACAATATAAACAAACGCTTTTCCAATCCTAATGAGGCAATAAAAGCAGGGCTGGCGTATGCCACAGAAGATCGTAAGGGCAACGGCCTGATTTTAATACAGGATGTCAAACAAAATATTACATTGGCCAATTTGAGGGAATTAACCGAAGGCGGTGTAATCAACCAAAATGCCGAAATCAAAGTATCCAATGAATTTATCAAGTCTTTAAGCATAAAGACGCCCAGTATAGAACAAACGGTAGTCAATCTTTCCGGGGGAAATCAGCAAAAGGTCTCAATTGCCAAATGGCTCTTTGTAAAACCGAAGCTCCTGATACTTGATGAGCCTACCAGGGGCATCGATGTAGGGGCAAAATATGAAATTTATACTTTGATGAACAAGCTTGTCGAACAGGGGATGAGTATAATCATGATATCTTCGGAATTACCCGAAATACTCGGCATGAGCGACCGGATTTATATTGTTTCCACCGGCAGTATTACCGGTGAGTTACCTATATGGGAAGCAACACAGGAAAAAATCATGCATATGGCTACGAATTAAGGAGGAATGATAGTGGCTAAAAAGAATAATGAATTACTCAGGGTAATAAGACAGAATATCCGTGATTACGGTATGTTTATTGCACTCGCAATCATCGTAATAATTTTTACTATATTGACAAAAGGTACGTTTATTAAGCCAAGGAATATATCGGATTTGATCAATCAAACAGGTTATATTGCAGTTCTTGCTGTCGGCATGACCCTGGTAATAGTTATAAGGCACATTGACCTGTCAGTAGGTTTTCTTGCAGGTTTTCTTGGTGCCATTGCTGCAATTGCGCTCCAGATGTGGAAATGGAATGTATTCGTTGCCATTCCTTTTGTCCTGGTGCTTGGTACAATTGCCGGTCTTTGTACGGCTTTTCTGGTCGCAAAGCTGGAAATACCGTCTTTTGTAGCTTCACTTGCCGGCTGGCTTATATACAGGGGAGCTCTTTTGCTTGTTACATTGAATACCGGTACTATTATAATAGCTGATCCTATATTCAACGCGATTGGAAACGGATATATCCCCGACATTCTTCCGGCTCCCGCTGACGGCTATTCACTTTATAATCCCCATAAACTGACCATTATTATAGGGGTATTATTTATTCTGGTGTATGTTATTAATGAAATGCGTGTCAGAAAAAGCAAGCAGAAATATAATTTTGAAGTATTGCCTCTTTATATTTTTATCATTCAAATTGTCCTGGTTGTGGCATTAATGGGATTAATAACCTGGGTTCTATCCGGTTATAACGGGTTTTCATGGACATTTATTATTATCCTGGGAGTCGTATTAATATATCAGTTCATTGCAACCAAGACGGTGCTTGGGCGGCATATTTACGCAGTTGGAGGTAATCCGGAAGCGTCAGAACTTTCCGGAATAAGCGTTAAAAAAATTGTTTATATAGTTTTCGGTTCAATGGGATTATTAACAGCTGTATCAGGAATTTTATTTGCTTCACGTCTTCAATCGGCAACAACTACTGCCGGTACGCTTTTTGAGCTTGATTCCATTGCCGCAGCATATATAGGCGGTGTTTCTGCTGCAGGCGGTGTTGGAAAGATTCCAGGTTCGTTAATAGGAGCGCTTGTATATATATCGCTTACCAGAGGCATGGACCTTCTTGGAACAGACATTTCCCTGCAATATATAATCAGGGGTGCGGTGCTGGCACTTGCTGTTATTTTTGATGTTACAACAAGAAAAACAAGGAAATAATAGAGCGCGGCCGGTAATTATCCCGATTATTCCGATGGAATAATCGGGGTTCCAAATTGTTGATGAGAGGGTGCCGGCAGGTGACAAAGCCGGTTTAAAGACCGGAAGGGATGGTTATCAAAACAGAGGTTCCTTCTCCCTTTAAAAACTCCAGTTTACCGTCAATCTGGTTTGTCAGCATCTTGACAAGCATGAGCCCCAGGCTTTCGGTTTTATTTATATCAAAATCCGGGGGCAAACCTGAGCCATTGTCCCTGAAAAATAGAATAATGTTGTTTTTATCCATGTCGAGTTTTATTTCTATAACGCCGTCATTTTTTCCCTTGAATGCATATTTTATCGAGTTGGTTAAGAGTTCATTTACGATCAGTCCGGCCGGCACTGCCTGCTTTACATCAATCAGTGTCTCATTCAGTTTAACATCGAATTTTATATTATCGGAGCCCGAGACGTACGCCGATTTAAGGGAATCAATCATCTGGGCAAGATAAACATCAAGTTTTATTTTTTTCAGGTCTTCGGTACTGGCAAGCATGTTATAAAGATTGGCAACGGAATTGATGCGGTTTCTTACTTTTAAAAGTGCCCCGTTTTTTTTTGAGGAATCCATCCTGTCCAGCTCGAGATTCATGATAGATGTTATAATGTTGAAGCTGTTCTTTATCCTGTGCTGAAGCTCCCTGAGCAATGATTCCTTTTCATTTAGGGACTTTTCAAGCGCAGACTCTATCTCCTTGTTCCTGGTAATATCCTCAACCATGATGAGGTGATGCATAACTTCGCCTTTCTTGTCTTTCAAAACGGTCGCATTCAACACACCCCAGACCGCTGATCCGTCCTTGCGCACATATTTTTTTTCCGTCTTGTACAAATTTATTTCACCCCTGTCAAGCCTGTCAATCTGTCTTATGCTTTCATCAATAAAATCCGGATGCGTTATATCCTTGAAGGTCATTTTTTTGAGTTCTTCCCTTTCATACCCTGTCATTCTGCAAAAGGCATCATTGGCCTGTACAAAATGAAATTCCCTGTCAGTCAGCGCCGTGCCAACGGGCCCCTGTTCGAATATTTCCCTGAAGCGTTCCTCGCTTTCGCGAAGAGCATCTTCCATCAGGATACGTACGGTTATATCCCGGTCAGCACCCTGGAACCCGTTTAAGGCTCCGTCATCCGAAAAAATCGGGACAGCCGAGCTTTCAAGATACCTGAAACTTCCGTTTTTGTGCTGCCTGCATATTACAAGGTTTGACCAGCCCGTTTTGTTCCTGATTTTTTCTTCCATGATTCTGATTGTGTCTGCCTTGTCATCAGGATGGATCAGATTGAAATAATTCCGGTTTACGAATTCTTCAGAGTCAAACCCCAGTATTTCCCTGATGGCAGGATTGCAGTAAGTGTAGCTGCATTCGGCATTTATTGACCATATTAGTTCCCTTGTTGTCTCGACAAAACTCCGGAATTTTCTTTCATTCTGCAGAATGACATTTTTTATCTGTTTTTTTTGTGTAATGTCCCTTACGAAAACCAGGGCACCGTCTTCATCGTTATAGACTATCGGCACCGAAGTCGCCTCTACATCTACGACTGTGCCGTCAAGTCTTACATATTTTTCCTCTGCAAGCGGATTGTGTTTTTTTTCCTCATTGGCGAGTCTTATCCTTTCCTTTATAAAATTATGAAAGTCGGGATGGAAGCGTTCATAAACCGGATGACCGAGAAGTTCTTCTTCTGCTTTGGCTCCAAACAGGTTGAGCGCCGCGCTATTAAGGTACGAAAAAACCCCTCTTGTCTGTATAAAGATGGCATCGGGTGCATTCTCAACGAGCAGGCGAAAATGCTCCTCCCTTTTTTTTAGTTCAAATTTTGTCTCATGGAGCCTGAACGCCATTTTGATCGAAGCAATGATAACCGTAGCATCGGAGTTTTTGACGATGTATCCGTAAGAGGTGATTTTTTCCGTCCTGTCGACAATTTCGGGCTCAGTATGGTTTGACATGAACACAACGGGCACATCCTTTTTCTTAAGAATTATTCCAGCTGCTTCTGTACCGTCCATGCCTGACCCGAGGTTTATATCCATGAGTATCAGGTCAACCTCTGTGCCATTACTGATTATTTCAACTGCCTGTTCTCCGGTTGATGCAACAATCGTTTTGAACCCGTTTTTTTTCAGTAAACCCTCTTCGTAAATAGCCGTAACAGCGTCGTCTTCAACCAGAAGGATAACCTTGTTTTCATTCATCAGCATCTCCTGCAGCTCCGGCCAGGTGGTTTGCACCGAATAATGTTATAT
>JBJKSS010000114.1:0-10488 GCA_046703745.1 Spirochaetota bacterium | reverse complement strand
GCCCTGTCAGGGGAGGACTGAAATAATACCCCTGGATCAAAGTGCATTCATTGTCCCTTAAGAATTTTACCTGCGCAGCGGTTTCAACACCTTCGGCTATAACCTTCAAATTGAGGCTTCGTCCCATCGCCAGAATGGCAATGACGATGAAAGCACTGTTGTTGTCCTGCGGCAGGTCCAGTATGAATGACTTGTCTATTTTAAGTTTGTCGATCGGAAACTTCTTAAGATAGGACAGCGATGAGTATTTTGTCCCGAAATCATCTATGACAAGGGATGAGCCAAGAGATTTCAAATGCCTGAGTTTGTTCTGGATATCGCTGACGTTTTCAACGAGTATCCTTTCTGTAAGCTCAAACTCGAGCAGCTCCGGCGGGAACCCCGACCTCTTGATGATCGAATTGATGGTCTTGATAAAATCGGGCCTGTATATCTGGATCGAGGAGATATTGACGGAAATCGGGGCATGAAGGATGTTTTTGTCAAGCAGTTTTTTTCCGGTTTCGCATGTTTCCTGCAAAACGAATTCCCCGATGCCGTTTATCAGCCCTGTCTCTTCCGCCACGGGAATGAAATTGTCCGGGTTTATAAAACCGTTGTCCCCTGTTTCCCAGCGGATGAGGGCCTCTATCCCCGTTATGCGGTTTTTGTCAATGTCAAACTGCGGCTGGTAATAAACGGCGAATTCCCTGTTTTCAAGTGCATAGCGTAATTTTGTGTTTAACGACAATCTCTCCTTGACATACCTGTTCATCTCCGGAGAAAAAAACTGGTATGTGTTTTTGCCCATGTCCTTCGCCCTGTAGAGTGCCGTATCGGCATTTTTTACAAGCTCTTCCGCATCATCCGCGTCATCCGGGAAAATGGCGATACCGATGCTTGTGCTGATATAATGATTGCCGTTTTTCAGTTTTATGGGCTCGACGATACGTGTTAAAATTTTTTCGGCTATCGGTACGACGTTCTGGGAATTTTTTATGAACGGCAGTATCACGGTGAATTCATCGCCGCCCATCCTTGCAACAGTATCAGCGTCCCTGATGCATTCTCTGAGCCTGTCGGATACGGTCCTCAGAGCCTGATCGCCCGTTTGGTGACCGAGGTTGTCGTTTATAAGTTTGAATCCGTCAAGGTCGATGAACATCACGGCAAGCAGGTCGTTGAGCCTCTTTGCCTGCTGGAGGTTTTTTTCAAGCTGGTCCTGGAAATACCTGCGGTTGACAAGGCCGGTGAGTATGTCATAGTTGGCCATGTGAAAGAGTTTTTCTTCGGTCTCCTTGATCACGCTGATGTCGGAGAACAGCCCGATATATCTTATGATTTTGCCTTCCTCGTTGACGACTGAGCTTATCGACAGCCACTTCGGGTGAATGTCGCCGCTTTTTTTCCTGTCCCATATCTCGCCCTGCCAGCTTCCTTTTTCGTTTACCGATTTCCAGAGCATCTGGTAGAATTCCGGGGTGTGCCGCCCTGACTGGAGGATACTTGCGTTTTCACCGAGTATCTCCTCGCGTTCATAGCCCGTGATTGTGCAGAATGCATTGTTGACGTCCAGTATCCTCTGGTCGGCATCGGTGATCATTATGCCTTCGAATGCCGACTCGAAAACCTGGGCATTGAGACGGAGCTTTTTTTCAACCTGTTTCCTCTGGGTAATATCGATTATAAAAAGGTCGATATACCCCCTCTCGGCAACCGGCACGGCAACGGGCAGGAATGTCTTGAAGCCTATCTGAAGTTCGGTCTCATCTCCCGACCTGCTTTGAACGGCCCGGTGCAGCTGCTCCATGAATTCCTGAGGGACATTCTGGCCGATTTCCCTCTGCCAGGATGAAAGTATGATCCAGCTGCCCTTATTCGCCATCAGGATGATCCCTTCGTTCGAGATTCTCAAAACAGGGAAAGGTATCTCCTCGAAAAATTCCGTAAGCGTCTGGCTGGTGATCTCGTCATTTTTAAAATCCATCGGCTGCACCCTTAAAATTGCCGGTAAACAGGAAAAAATTTTCAGGACGGGATGGATGAAACATCAGGCAATTATTCCACCTTACGGAAAGGAATAACCACAATTCATCCACATTCTTTGAAAAAGCCGTCAAGGCTCCCGCAGAAAAAAACAAAGGCAAAGAACTTTATAGTAATTATAATATTTTTGTGTGGAATTATCCAAAAAATTTTCACAATATAAAAAATAAATTAATATTTCCGGACCCGGCTGGATATGAAAAAGCATGACTTTTTTTAAAATTTAATATATATACTTATACCTGTAATTAATGAGATTGTCAGGGGTCATTTAATTAATAAAACGGCTAACTACTGTATTATCCAATAATTAACATTCTTAATCTGTGCGAATCATTTGACCCCGATGATCAATCGGGGTATAATCAGAGGTATAACTGTTATAATTTTTTTCCAAAGGGCGCAGAAGGAGGCAAAAAACACATGCATGATTTTCCATTCTGGATGAAATTCATCATCTATCCTTTACTGGGGGCATTCATCGGGTATCTTACCAACTGGCTGGCCATAACCCTTCTCTTCAGGCCGCGCAGGAAAATACTCGGGGTCCAAGGGCTCATTGTAAAAAGAAAGGAATTGATCGCTGTCAAGGCCGGAGAAATCATCAGCCAGTATCTCCTTAACACACAGGAAATATCCAAATCAATCGACAAGAAGAAGGTAAGGTCAAGCATCTCGAAACTTGTAGACAAAACACTCAGTTTAATACCGGATATCGGCAGGAAATTCCTTGCAAAAAGGCTGGCTGACATTACATATTATTATTTTTTCGACAGGTACGGTACAATCAAGGAAGAAATTCTCGAACTTGCGGTCAACGACTCTGATCTCGAGAACATAGTCAGGGACAAGATCATGAATTACGATATAGGCGAACTGGAATACATTATCAAGAAGGCGTCCGGTGCCGAAATTGCATTTATCCTGTGGTCAGGAGCAATGCTGGGCCTCATAGTTGGCGTAATCGAGGCGCTGCTGCCGCTTTAATTGATCCGCCGGGTTCATTTTTTGCTCATCTTTCTTTCTATGATCGCAATGATTTCTTTGGCCTTTTTTTCCTTTGCAAAATCAAGGGCCGATTTATTTTCTCCGTTGACGGCCCTTATATCCGCCCCGTTTGATACCAAGAGCTCGAATACTTCCCTGCAGTTTGCTTTTGCCGCATAAATCAGCGGAGTGTTCCCCCTGTTGTCCACGGCATTGACATCCGCTCCCTTTTTGATCAAAATCCTTGCACCTTCCCTGAAACAGTTGGCGCTTGCAAACATCAGCGGGGCGATGCCGTCATTGTCCCTGTAATTTACATCGGCCCTGTTATTGATAAAAATTTCGGTTATGAGGAGAGATTTTTTTGCTATCGCATAAATCAGGGGATTCATGCCTGTCTTGTCCGCAATATTTACATCGGCCCCGTTGGAAATCAGGATTTTTACGACATCCGGATCGGCATTCCCCGTGCTTCTCATCAACGGTGTGCGGTTTTCCTTGTCCCTGTCGTTCACTTCGGCACCCGACTGGATAAGCAGTTTCACTATATCCTTGAATTTTATGCCCCATGCGAGAGGGGTCATGCCATAAGTGGTCCTCGCATTGACATCGGCGTTATTCTTCAGTAGCAGTTTAATTGCATCCATCGAGCCGAATTTGCAGGCAACCATCAGGGGAGTTATATGCTCCATGTTCATCTTGTTTACATCAAAGCCGTTATCGATGAGCAGCTTGACGGCGTTTTTGGAATTATATTTGCAGGCGAGCATGAGAAGGTTATAATCCTCTTTCGTTGTCACGCCGAGGTTGGCCTTTTTTTCTATCAGGTATCCGATGATGCCGGTTTTGTCCAGCTCTACAGCGTACATCACCGGTGTTTTTTCATCTTCCGGGGTTTCGATTGCCTTTTTGTCCTTTTCAGTGATTTCCCTGATCCCGTCCAGATCATCATTTTTGATCAACTGCATTATATTTGCCATAGTAACTCCACCTGTAAATTATTTTCAATTCGGATTTATCAATTTACCTTAACGCTTCCATCATGGATGGCAAGCATGATATTTTTCACGTCGGGGTTCTGGTAAAGGTAGTTGGAAATATTCGACAGAACTTCCTTTTCATACGACCTTTCCAGGTTTCTCACGCCGAATTTCCTTGAATAGCCGATGTTGAGAATATGTTCAACGAACGCCTCGTCAAATTCAAGTTTTATTCCCTTTTTCCCGAACGTTGCAACGGTTTTGTTCATTATAAGATCGGTGAGAATGTTTCTCGCCACGTCCTTTTCTATGAAGTTGAATATGACAACCTCGTCGATCCTGTTGACAAACTCCGGCGGGAAAATGTCAGCAAGCCTTATTTCACTTTTCAAATCCTTTGTAGCAAAACCCATCTGGTCGCCCGATACTCCGATTGCATTGCTCGTCATTATGATAGTCGCATTTGAGAATGAAATCATCTTGCCCTTTGCATCGTTGATTTTGCCCTCGTCAAAAATCTGGAGGAACAACTTCAATACTTCCGGATGCGCCTTTTCTATTTCGTCGAGAAGGAGGACGCATGACGGGTTATCCATTACCCTTGATGTTAAAAAGGAAACATCGTTGTACCCTATGTATCCCGGGGGCGAGCCGATCAGTTTCGATATGGAATGAGGCTCGGTGAATTCCGACATATTGAGATTGATCATTTTATCTTCCGAGCCGTACAGGAAAACCGCTATCTCTTTTGCAAGATAGGTTTTGCCGACACCGGTGGGCCCGGCAAAGAAAAACACTCCGTCAGGCTGGTAAGGCTTGAGATCGAGCTTCTGTTTGGTGAGCCTGATTATGTTTGAAATTCTTTCTATTGCCCTGTCCTGGCCGTAAACCCTTGACTTGAGATAGGCTTCCATGTCAAGAAGGTGCCTGCCCCTGTCTTCCCGGGTTTCGAGGAATTTTATACCGATAAAATCACCGACAATGCTCTTGACCGTAAGCTCATTAACTTCTTTTTTCCCGTCAAGTACGCTCCTTGCGAATGATTTTTCGAGCACGTCGATCGCCTTGTCAGGGAAGACCCTGTTTTTTATTTCTTCGTCAGAAAGATCGACGATGAGCCCAAGGAGGTTTTCATTTATCGTGATTTTGTAATGCTCTTCCATCTTGTTCTTAAGCAGCTTCAGTATCTCCAGTGTGGAATTTTTGTCGAGTTCCTCCACATTAATCTTGTAAAATCTCCTGTCGAATGCGGAATCCTTCTGGAAATACTTGATGTATTCCTCGGTAGTCGTGGCGCCTATGCACCTGATCTCACCTCGGGAAAGGGCCGGTTTGAGCATGTTTGCCGCATCCAGCGAGCTGTCCTCGGTCTCGCCAGCACCGATTATGGTGTGAATCTCGTCTATAAAGAGTATCACTTCCCTGTGATCCTTGAGTTCATTTATTATTCTCTTGAGTTTATCCTCGAAATCGCCCCTGTATTTGGTGCCGGCAACAAGCATTCCGATATTTATCTCGACAACCTGCATGTCCCTGAAAAACTCCGGCACATCTCCCCTCGCTATCTTTTGTGCGAGTCCTTCGACAATTGCCGTTTTGCCGACCCCTGCCTTGCCGACAATCACCGGATTATTCTTCTTGATCCTTATCAGTATTTCAAGAAGCTCCCTGATTTCCCTGTCCCTTCCGATTACCTCGTACAGGCTGCCTTCTTTTGCCAATTTGGTGAGGTTTCTGCCGAATTTTTCCACGAACAGCTCATCCTTTGCAGTTGTGGGAGGCGTGAGGGGTACCGTGCCGGTGCCTGTTGTCGTGTTTGTATCGATGTTTGTGGCCGTTACATCGCTTTTTATGACCTGCTTTTTATAGAGATTTGCCAGCCCCCTGTATGTCTCGGCCTTCAGATCGTTGTCGATAAGCGGCTCACCGTTCTTGATCTCATCCGGTTTTTCATTCTCAAGCCTCTTCATCTCGTCGACCGCAGGCGTATAATCCGGATCGGCATTAAGGGCCTTTTTGTACATCTCGTAAGCCTTGCGGTATTTTTCTATCCTGTCGAAAACCAGACCCAGGTTGTAAAGGGCGTATTTATAGCCCGGCTCGACCTCGTTTGCCCTTGCATAATAATAAAGAGCCGTCATGTTGTCATTCTCATCGTAAAATAGGATGCCCATGTTGTTGTATGCGCCTGCATAATTGGGATCTATTAGCAGCGATTTGTAGAGGTACTCCTTCGATTTTTCGGTCTCGCCCCTGAGCTTGTAAATCTGCGCGAGGTTGTAAAACGGGTATTTGTACCTGTCATTTGCATTAATGCACCTGTTGAAAAACTCCTCGGCCTTGTCGTATTCCTTCTCATCAAGATAGTGCAGGCCGATTTCATTCAAAGCCGGATAATAATCATCCTTGATTTCAACCGACTTCCTGAACCATCCAAGCGCCTCTTCGGCTTTTTGACTGTCATCGCGGTAAATCTCGTTCATGGCAAGACCGACATTGTAATATGCCCAATAGTAATTGGCATCCTTTTCGATTGCATTCTTGTAACATCTTATCGCATTATTAAAATCCGCATCGTCATAATAGAGGTTGCCGAGATCGTTCCAGATACCGGCTTCCTTCGGCTCTATGGCAAGGCTCTTTTCATAATATTCTATGGCTTTTTTTAAATTGCCCTGGCCGGCCTCGATCTTTGCAAGTTTTTGCAGTGCCCTGTAATGGGACGAATCCTTTTCCAGAACCTGTTCGAAATATTTTTTTGCATTCTCAAAATCATTCTTGTAAAAGTAATCATTGGCGGTTTCAAACAGTTTTTCTATATCGTTGGACATCTTGTCTCCTGGGAAAATTATTGCATGATTCATCCCGGTTAAAACCGAAAGAAAGACGCGAAAGGATCAACCTTGATCTTAACATGCCGGGAAGCCTGGCAAATACAGCTTACCGCCGGATAATATAAATTATATATCATCATTTTATGAAAATTTCAATAAATGTTGCGATTTTTGTGAAAAGAAATAAAAAAGAATCGGCGTCAAATCCGAATCGGTATAATTATATGATCAATGGATAATCAAAAAATTGTCTGTTTTTTTTGGCAGATTTCTGATATATATATAAAATATATCGGAAATCGGGATAATCATGAACATACTGGTCATTCACAACTATTATAAAGACAGGGGCGGCGAGGATGCCGTTTTTGAGAATGAAGTCAGGGAACTCAAACGTATCGGCCACAACGTTCTTGTCTACACCAGGCACAACAATGAAATCGACGGGTATGGTTTCCTTGCCAAGTTGAAGTTTGTAATCAACTGCTTTTTGGGAATGAAAACTGCCCATGATTTGAAAAGAATTGTCAGAGACAATAAAATCGATATTGCCCATGTTCACAATGTTTTCCCGCTCATAACGCCTGCTGCATACAGGATTCTTAAAAAAAACAGGGTGAGAGTTGTGCAGACGATCCACAATTACAGGTTCCTCTGTCCCAACGGGCTCTTGTATACGAAGGGCTCCAATTGCCAGAGGTGCCTCGGCGGCAACTTTTTTAACTGTGTGAAATACCGGTGTTATAAAGAATCATTTTTGTTTTCGCTTTTGTATGCCCTGATGGTGATGTCAGGGCAGAAAATTTTCAAGAGCTGCATAGACGGATATATTGCATTGACCGAATATGTGAGGGGTCTTTTCGTAAACGCCGGATTTGATGAAAAAAAGATATTCGTCAAGGATAACGGTTTTGTACCAAACAAAAAGAATATCGGCAAATCAAAAGGATATTTTTTATATCTCGCAAGGCTCTCCAAAGAGAAGGGTATCGATTTCATACTCGAGTCCTTCGCAAGGTTGAAAAAATACCGGCTCGTGGTTGCGGGAATAGGCGACAGGCTTGATCACTATAAAAAGAATTATAACTTTCCCAATATACAATTCACCGGCTTTGTAAAGAGCGCAGAAAAGGAGAAGCTTCTCCGTAATGCCGGGGCGCTTGTCGTTCCTTCCGTGTGGTATGAAAATTACCCGGTTTCGATTATCGAAGCGTTCAGTTACGGCCTTCCGGTTATTGCGAGCGAAACCGGCGGCATTCCGTATATCATTAAAAATAATTTCAACGGGCTTCTTTTCAAACCGGGTAATTTCGAATCCCTTGATGAAGCGCTCGGTATCTATACAAGGAACAAAACTCTCCGTTCGAGACTTGGGGAGAATGCAAAACGGACTTTCGTCGAACGAATGGAGTTTAGTGCCAACATCAGACTGCTGGAAGACATTTATCAAAAGGTGCTTGCCATGAAGGTCAACGTGGGCGGCATCATGTTTGACAATGTGGACATGGCTGGCGCCGTCGGAATGATCGAAAGGCGCATAAGGGAATATAAAGGCGCAGCGGCTTCATTCGTCTGCATAGCCAACCAGGATATAATTTCAAGATGCAGGCATGTCGAAGGCTTGTCCTGCGATTATATAAACAGGGCATAACTGACCCTGCCGGACGGACATTCGATTGTCATGGCTTCGAGATTTCTGGAGAGAGGCGGCCTGAAGGAAAGAGTTGCCGGCCCGGATCTCATGAATGAATTCATGAAGGTTGCCAATATTAAAAAATACAGTAATTTTTTCCTCGGCGCCGCTCCTGGCATTGCACGAAAGATGGCGGACAACTTCCTTGCTTCATTCCCAAAATTGAAAATCGCAGGCATTTATTCCCCGCCTTTCGGAGATTTCACCAGGCAGGAAAATGCAAAAATGATAAAAACGATCAATGCAGCAAAACCCGATGTTCTCTGGGTTTCATTCGGCTGCCCGAAACAGGAAAAGTGGATACTGGACAACATGGACAGGATCAGGGTACCGGTATCTGTTGGCATAGGCGCGGCGTTTGATTTTCATTCGGGTAACCTTAGAAGGGCGCCGCTTTTAATTCAAAATATGAAGCTTGAATGGCTCTACAGGCTTTTGCAGGAACCGAAAAGATTGTGGAAGAGATACTTTATAGGCGGCTTTAATTTTGCATGCATCATAATGCGGCAGAAATTCGGCAAACATTAATCTTTTTAACACACCGATTTTATGCTATATTAATCTGACCATGTTTACGATTGACGGCAATACTGAAACGGAAATCATCGAAAAAAAATCCAGGTTCATAACACGACTCTTCAAGGTCACCGGCGAAGATGAAATAAAAAAAATCATCAGGGACATCGTGAAGAATGAAAAGGGTGCGGTGCACAACTGCCATGCATTCCGCATAATCGAAAACAACTCGGTTACCGAACGCAAGAATGACGACGGGGAGCCCGGAGGAACGGCCGGTGCCCCGATGCTTGCGGTTTTGACCGGCGAGGATCTGGTGAATGTTCTTGCGGTCACAACAAGATATTTCGGCGGCGTAAAGCTCGGCACCGGCGGTCTGGTCAGTGTATACAAGAGGGGAGTGCAGGAAGCCGTCAAAAAAACAAAAAAGATAAAGTTTGAAGTCGAGGCGGAATGCGGTCTTGTAATAAAAATCAACCAGGTCGACACTGCCGAATACAAACTAAAAAAAGAAAACATTAGGGTCGCAGGAAGGACCTTCGGTGAAGAGGTTATATTCAGCCTCAGGCTTCCGCAGGATAAGTTCGGAAAACTTAAGGCAATCGCCGCCGACCTGCAGGCGAGGATCGCAGGAGATATTCAATGAACATTCTTTTGACAAATGACGACGGCTACCGGGCCGAGGGTATAAATTATCTTAAAAATTATTTCGAAGGCACCGGCGAAAAAGTTTTTATCGTTGCGCCCGATGCCGAAAAAAGCGGGATAGGTCATGCAATAACCCTGAGGGATGCGATAAGGCTCTCATATCACGAGGACAATGTCTGGGCGCTTAAGGGTACTCCTGCAGATTGCGTGATTCTTGCATCTATCGGGCTGATCCCTGAAAAAATCGACATCATAGTTTCAGGCATAAACCACGGGCCGAATATCGGGCGGGACATTCATTATTCCGGCACTGCGGCATGTGCGAGACAGGGGGGATTCACCGGCATACCTTCGATCGCGCTTTCGATGAATGCATGGAAGGGGCCATATAACTTCAAACCTGTCGGAGATTTTCTCGACAAATATTTCAGGATGCTCGTCGATTCATTCACAGGTGATTTTTTTTACAACATCAACTTCCCCAGCGTGCCTGCGGAAAAAATAAAGGGCATTCAGCAGACACGGCCTTGCAGGAGACATTACTACCAGGACACGCTTGTGCATTTCGATTCACCGACTCAAGGGAGGTATTACTGGGTAGACGGCGCCGCCCCGGTATACGAGCTGGAAGACGGCACGGATGCAAAGGCGCTGAAAAACGGCTATATATCGGTAAGTGCGGTAAGAATTTTCCCTGACACTGCGGATGTGCGGCTCGAGTTTTAGCTTGACATGAATTGAAAAAGAATGAATGCTGATTATTGTTCCAGATGAAATTATTTCAACTCACTTTTAATGAATTATC
>JBJKSS010000113.1:0-3760 GCA_046703745.1 Spirochaetota bacterium | reverse complement strand
GTCCTGAAGATATTTTTTTACAATATTTTCATTTTGAGTAATATCATAAGCAACTTTTTTTATGACATTGAATAGATCGTTTTGCGAATTAGCCACTTCATTTACACCTATTATTACATCCAGGTTTTTACTTTCCGCATTAACAATCTGTACATTGAGAACAAATTGATCGCCCATCTGTGTGATGGTACCGGAAAGAGCAAAAGCGGCCCCCAGTAATTTTGCCTGTTTAATTGCAAAATCGGAACTGTAATCTTTCATTGTTTTGCTGAGATCTATATTATCAATAACCTGCAATGTTTTTTGGCTCGAAATCATGAAAGAAAGATTTTGTGATACCGCATCTGCCAGTTCCAGCGTCGTATTAACCGGTTTTAAATATATCACGACAATTTTTTCACGTTTTTTTGTCCCACGTTTTGTGGCTTTTGCATTATTTATTCCGCTGAAAATATCACGGCTCCTTTTGTCAAAATTACTTAAATTATACTGGTTTAATGTTTGTATCATTTCAAAATCATCAGAAAAAATGAAAAAACACATAAACAAAAAAATATTGATCAGGAAAATCTTTTTCATTGAAAAAACTCCTTATAATAAAAAATTATTAAACAAGTTATCACTTATTAAATAATTTATGTCAAACATGAAAAAAATTAATAGATTGCTATTTATTATTTTTTTACTGTTTTTATTAAATTTTTACATTTATTGCAAGTATAAATTATGTATCTTCATCAATTTTTTCTTCTATATTTGTGTTGTCGGAGAATTGAAAAATAAGGCCTATTATAAGCATTACAAGAGACAGAATATCCTCATAGATTCTGTTTATGTTAAAAACATTAATTACATATGCTCCGACTCTGAAAAGCAGGTATCCGTAATATGCGGTTAGTATTATAAACATGATTTTATTTATTTTTAATGATATAATGCCGCATATAATGGCCAAGACAATCGAAATGATTAAAATATAGATCATTTTTAACTGTAAAAAATAACCGATTAAAAAGCCCAGATTAATGCCGATTACCACACCTATAATGAAAATCATTGCGAAGTATAAAAAAAATGTCGAAAGTGCACAGACAATGCCCAAAGAAATTGCCAGAATTAATGTTATGTCTATAGTCGCTTTGAATACATACTCGCCCAGATAGAAACCCAGGCTTATTCCGAATATGACCCCGATTAGCATCAATGCAATTTTTTTTATCCTGTATCCCCAGAATAACAATAATATTCCGGAAATTATCAATATTATTCCTGTCAAAAAGCCTGCATTATTGCCGAAAGAATAGATGAAGCTGTTTATATTTTTAAAAAAATTATAAAAAGAAGCCATTATTTCTGACATTTCGTCCTCGCCTAAGTTTAATTAAATAATTATAACTTTAATCAAAGTTTATAACTTTATTATTTTTTAATAATCAGTTAAGTTTATTCTCCAGAGGTATATTATGAATAAATATCAAAAATTTTTATTAACTTCAATTATTTTTATTATTTTTAGCTGCGCCTTGAACAAAAAGCCCGAGCTGTATCATCCCGGTAATTTGTCGGAATACGAATTTGAATTGAATACCACTTTTACACAAGACTGCCATACCCTGTACTTTACAAAAGTCATTGATTACTACAGGTCTCATTTCATGATATATGCTACGCAATTTTCAGAAGGGAAATGGTCAGTCCCCGTCAAATTGCCCTTTAACGGCAGGTATTCCAATTATAATCCATTCATTACACCCGACGGGAAAAGGCTTTTTTTTACATCAAACAGACCGTCAAGGCCCGGTGAATTGAAAAATGATAATGATTTGTGGTATGTGGATAAAACCGTATCAGGATGGAGCGAACCGGTCAGGTTGTCAGACAACATCAACACGAGTTTTAACCAGTTTGGCCCTTCAATGGATAAATACGGCAATTTGTATTATTCCACAATGACCCCGGACACATTCGGACTGCATGATATTTATTATTCCCGAAAAACCGGCAATGATTATTCAAAGGCAGTAAATCTCGGAAAGAATATTAATTCTTCCGACAATGATTATGATCCTGCTGTTTCATGGGATGGGAAAATAATCGTTTTTTGCCGTGGCGGTGATCTTTTTGTAAGTTATAAAAAAAGTAATGACTGGACAAGGGCGGTCAAACTGGGTCCAAGCATAAATACATGTGCGACGGAATTCAAGCCTTTCATTACCTTTGATAAAAAATATTTATACTATACGAGCACAATTCACGGGAACGGGCATATTTACAGGATCACATTAAAAGATGCAGGGATCAAGTCTAATTAGCCTGTGACATTAATTCCTTAATTGATTCTCCCATAACCTTGAGGCCGTAATCCATTTCTTTTTCTGTAGAATTGGAAAACGAAATTCTTACATGTTTGTTGCCTTCTTGCGGATCAACATGGAAGGGCTCGCCCGTAACAAAGGCTACTTTTTTTTCAAAACATTTCATGAACCAGTCATCGGCTTTCAGCCCGGCAGGAAGATTGAGATATATGAAAAAACCTCCATCGGGATCGGTATTTTTGACCTCGGCGGGTAAATATTCCCTGATTTTCGATATCATGAATTCTTTTTTATGTTTGTAAATTTTTCTCATCTTGCCAAGATAATTATCGATAAGATTTTGCCCGAGGTAATCATTGGCCACAACCTGACCGAATGAGGAAGAGCTTGCATCGACAGACTGTTTTGCAAGTGCCAGTTTGTCGATTACTCCGCTGTCGCCAATCACCCAGCCCAGTCTGAAACCGGGGCACAATATTTTGGAAAATGAACCCAGGTATACAACCGGTGCATCATTGCCTGAAGACTTGATCGAAAAATATCCCGAGTTGTCTTCCGTGAAGTACAGGTCGCAATAGGGATCGTCTTCAAGAACAACGATTTCATGTCTTTTGGAAATATCATGAATTTTTTTTCTTTTATCCTGTGACATCGTAACACCTGAAGGATTTTGAAAATTGGGGATCGTATAAAAAAATTTTATTTTTTCGCCTTTCTTTCTCAGATCGATAATGGTTTTTTCCAGCTTGTCCGTATCAATCCCGTCGTTTTGCAGTGGAATGCTGACAAGTTTTGCACCATGAGATAAAAATGCGGCCATGGCACCGATGAATGTCGGCTCTTCGATTAAAACGACATCACCCGGATCGAGGAAAGCCCTGCACATAAGGAAAAGTGCCTGCTGCCCGCCGGTAGTCACGATTAAATCCTGGTTATCAATTTTTATCTTTTTATTCTGCATCCTGATTTTTAATTTGTCTATCAGTGGCTGGTAGCCGGGAGTCGGGCCGTACTGCATTGCACTTGCAAATTTTGCCTTGTCCCATGAATTAATTATGTTTTTAACATCATCAAAGGGAAATTCTTCCGGATCCGGCATGCCGCCTCCGAAAGATATTACTCCGGGCATTGAAGCGTATTTCATTAACTCCCTGATTTTTGATGATTTCATTTTTGAAGTCAGGGCAGAAAAAGGATAATCCATGGCTGATTCTCCAAATAAAATAAATTCAGGCTACTGATTCTAATTATCATTTTAGCGGGTATAAATCAACAGGAAAACAGTATGTATCCCGATTTTACATCGGGATTTTTGCAGAAACGACAAAAAATTTAAAAAAACATTCAAGTTTTAAAAAAATTGAACCGAATTAAAAAATGTTGGATGTGCAGCTTTTTTCCCCTCCCAGGTTTACTGCATGTCTAACAGCCATTACGATTGGGGC
>JBJKSS010000112.1:0-7658 GCA_046703745.1 Spirochaetota bacterium | reverse complement strand
CTGCCGGCACACTCGAATTTTTTTGATTGGGAATGACCAGCCGCAATAAGCTCGGCACCGCCGAAAACCCTTGCCGTCAAGTCGCTGCTTTCAATGCCGTAATCCCTGAATATTATGAGCATTGTTTCTATGGAAAAATCGGTATATATCGTATCACTGTTGTTTTTTTCTGCATTTCCGGGTTTCTGCCTGATGCTGGGAAACAGTCCGTGGTTTATCCCGCCGATTTTATGTTTTTCACTGTATAAAACGACCGACACGCATGAGCCCAGCACCGTTATTGTTTTCTTGTGAAGGTTCGAAATGAAAATATCACCCTGGTTTATGTATTCTTCATCGGTGTTAAACAGAGTCAAATTTATCCCTTTCTGTAAATTGACGGAACAAAATTTTTCAGGTTAAACTCCATGCCGATCAGTGTTTCCGAATGCCCGAGAAACAAAAACCCGCCGGAGACAAGATGCTTTATGAGTTTGCCCGTGATTTCCTTCTGTGTTTCCCTGTTGAAATAAATCAGTACATTCCTGATGAAAATTATATCAAATTTTTTTTCAAAATCCGGAAAATCATTCATAAGGTTTAAAATTTTAAATTTGACCTTTACCCTGACCTCGGGAACAACACGGACAAGATTTTTTGATTTGTCCTTGCTGTGCATGAAATATTTCTGTTTAAAATAAAGGGGCACCTTCTGCAGGGATTCTTCACTGTAAACGGCCTTTGCCGCTTTTTCGATCACAGCAGATGAAATATCCGTGCCGGTTATTTCATAATCACCGATCAGGCCGGGATTATTATCCTTGAATTCGTTTAACGTTATCGCAATGGAATAAGCTTCCTCGCCGGTTGAGGATGCTGCGCTCCATATCCTGATTTTTGGGCCTGTTTTTTTTATGCACAACTCCGGCAGGACCTCGTTATAAAGCTGTTCAAAATGGATTTTTTCCCTGAAAAAATATGTGACATGGGTCGATACCAGGTCCACAAAGATCGGATATTCTGCTGCCCGGCCCTCCTTTGTATTTAGGTAGCTGAAGTACGCGTCAAAATTTTTCATGTTAAGCTGTTTCAGCCTCTTGTTTAACCTTGACTGCAAAAGAAGTTTTTTCTGACCCGGCATCTTAATGCCCAGCAGATCCTCGATGAACCTGCCGAATTTTTCCATTTCACGGTCAGTCATTTTTATGCCGTTGAATTCCATCGGCCAATCATCCTTTCACTGCATCCATGTTTTCGTCTTTTTCAGAATATTCTTTTGAAATAAAATCAAGTTCGGTCGATGAAAAAATTTTATCAATACTCAGAATCAAAACAAATTCGTTGTTGTGTTTTCCTATGGCCTCGATGAAACCAAGATCGATATTGAGGCCCACTTTGGGCGGAGGCTCAAGCTGGTTCTGTTCAAGCTTTATAACGGCTTTAACCGCATCCACCAGAGCCCCGATGATTATCATTTCGCCCTCATAGTCGACTTCGACGATAATGATGGACGTGTCCACGGTTGAGTCGGCTTTTTTCATTTGGAATTTGATACTCAGATCGATCACCGGCACCACCTTGCCCCGAAGTTTGATTACCCCTGCGATAAAATCCGGAGTTTTCGGAACCCTGGTAATTTTGGTCACCTCAAGAACTTCCCTGATTTTTAATACGTTGAATGCATAAAAATCATTCTCCAGCATAAACGTTAAATACTGCTCCATAATCTGACCGTTCATTTTTTATCCTCCTGTTAAACTTTTTAATATCTTTCAAAATCATCATCATCTTTGTCATGGGGGCCCATGTCGAGGCTGAATCCTTTTTTTACATCGACCTTTTTGTCTGCCTTGTGATGTATTTCGATATCGTGATTTATCAATTTTTGCGTTTTTAATCCCGCATGAATATCCCTGTGCTGGGCGTGTACCGGCAAATGCCTATGCATAGCTTCTTCCTCTTTTTTCTGGAAGTTGAAAAAAGTCAGGGCCTCCTGCAGCTGTATTGCCTGTCCCGACAACTCTTCGGATGTCGATGCAACTTCTTCGGAAGAGCTTGCATTCTCCTGCACAACACTGTTAAGCTGAATGATTGCGGTATTGATCTGGTCTATGCCCTTGGACTGCTCGCCGCTTGCCGCATTTATTTCTGCAACAAGCTCGGACGTTTTTTGTATATCCGGTACCAGCTTCGAAAGCAAGTCTCCAGCCTGCTCGGCGATGTTCACGCTTTGCTTCGAAATATTACTGATCTCGGTTGCGGCATTCTGGCTCCTTTCGGCAAGCTTCTGCACCTCGCTTGCAACTACGGCAAAGCCTTTGCCGTGCTCTCCGGCCCTGGCGGCTTCTATCGATGCGTTTAACGAAAGAAGGTTGGTCTGTCTTGCAATTTCCTGGATAATGCTGATCTTGTCCGCTATGTCCTTCATTGCCCGGACTGTTTCTATTACGGCATCCCCGCTTTTTTTTGCATCCTCTGCGGATTTTTTTGCGATCTTTTCCGTCTGATTGGCATTGTCTGAGTTTTGCTTTATCGTGGAAGTCATCTCCTCGATCGATGAAGAAACTTCCTCGATGCTTGCCGCCTGCTCGCTCGCCCCCTGTGACATTTCCTCTGCACTTGCGCTTAACTCTTCGCTTCCGCTTGCAACATTGTTCGATGCATCCTTGATGCGGCCCACGGGTTTTACAACCGCCTGGATGAGGCCGAATATGTTAAAGAGTGCGAATAACAGGCCGACAATCGCAATGACAACCAACGTTGTCTCGGATGATCTTTCGGAATGCTCTGCGTTCAGCGTGGAATTATCGGTGAAGCCCTGTATTTGATTCCTTATTGTTTCGATGTTGTTAAAGAGACTGTTTGTCCTTGAATCGGTTTCTTTCTGTTCGTCGACGAAATTCACCTCGTTTACATTCGCCTTCACCCTGTTGAATACGTCCTGCATGTGAATGACCTTGAAATCATTGTTTTCCTTTTCAAGGCTTTTGATTTTGTCGTACAGTCCACGGATTTCCTGTATGACATCGGCCCTGTTTTCAGTGGCGATCATTGATTCGCATATCTTCCCGGCTTCTGCAAAAGCCTTCTCGTTTTTGCCGCTCAAGTCGTTGAATTCATTCTCAAAACCATTGATCCTGTTCATGTCAAGGTTGTTTTTGTTAAGCATTTCGGAATAGCTCATCATTCTTTCAAATGTCAGGGCTTCCCTGTTGATGTTAACCTCGATCCCGTTTATGACATCTGTCAACGGAATATTCTCCTGGGCTATGTTGCCGATTTCCACGCCCATCCTGGAAAAATTTATGATCGACAGAACTGAAACGAAGAGTATTATGAAAACAAGTACAAAACTGCTCGCCAGGAGCATTCCGCGCATTTTAACATGCCTGAACCTGGTTTTTTCAAAAATGAACATCAGATAAATAACCACAAGTATCAGGACGAGGATACCGGCTGTAATTGCAGCCGTGAGTATCCAGTTCTTCCCCGCCGATGCCGCATTGTCGGTTTCTGCCGCCGCCGATACCAGGAAAAAAATTGCCGTTAAAATAAAAGTACACGGGCCTGTTTTTTTCATAAAATTTTTCATACACAGCTCCTTTTTTTGTTTACGTTTTTTTAAGGCAGAATAAAACATGTAGTTTATTTGATCTGCCTGTTGTAAATTTTATTCGCATCAAGCACCAGTGCAATTGTCCCGTCTCCGAGGATCGTGGCACCGGAAATTTCATCCATTTTGTTGAAAACCCTGCCGATGGATTTTAAAACCACCTTATGCTGTCCGATGATATTGTCAACTATAAGGCCGATCTTTTTGTTTTCAATGTTTATTATGACCATCTGCTGGATTTCCGGCCTGCCGCCGCCTATGCCGAAAATATTTCTCAGGGAAATAAACGGGACTGTGTCGCCCCTGAGATTAATTATGTTCCTGCCGCCGGTTTTTTCGTCAGTATCGTTTGTAAAATCGAGGCATTCGCTGATCAGCGACAGATTGAGTATATATTTTTCATCACCGATATTCATGAGGAGTCCGTCTATGATTGCAAGAGTCAATGGTATTTTAATAATTATTGTGGTTCCCTCGTTTTTTCCTGATTCAATGCCGATTGTGCCCCGAAGGTTTTCGATGTTCCTTTTGACTATATCCATGCCGACGCCCCTGCCGGAAATTTCGGTTGTCTTTGCCGCTGTGGAAAACCCGGGAAGGAAAACAAGATTGATTGTCTCTTTTTCAGTCATGATGTCAGCAGGATTTATCAGGCCGGTTTCCAGTGCCTTTAGCCTTATTTTTTCTTTATCAAGGCCTGCACCGTCATCCGATATTCTGATGACCACATTCGATCCTTCGTTAAAAACAGAGATTGTTATTGTGCCGGTAGAAGGTTTCCCGGATTTTTTTCGGATATCAGGGGGTTCTATGCCGTGATCGATTGCGTTCCTTACAATGTGAATGAGAGGATCCTTTAATTCGTCGATTATAGTTTTGTCGAGTTCGGTTTCTCCGCCGCTTGTCAGGAGGCTGACTTCCTTGCCCAGAGATTTTGAAAGATCACGCACCAGGCGGTATATGCCGCTGAATGTTTCTTCAATCGGGATCATTCTCAGCTCCATTGCATTGTCCCTGAGCACGGATGTGAGCCGCCCAAGGCTTTCGGTCAGCAGGTTCAAATCCTGGTTGTAATTTTTCCTTGAATAATCGGAAATCTGCGCCTCAAGCGTCACAAGCTCGCCGATATAGTTGACAAGATCGTCAAGTTTCCTGTATTTAACCCTGATCGTGGAGGTTTCATCATGATCCTTTTTGGTTTTAATCGCTTTTTTGAATTCTTTCTGCTCGTCGAGTGCCGTCTCAATGGCATCTTCGGATACAAAACCCTTATCAACGGCGATCCTTCCGAATTTTCTGCCATCATTGAGGATCTCATTAATCTGGGGCTCGGTGATCTTCCCGTTTTCGAGAAGTATCTCGCCTATTTTTTTGTAATTTACTTCCGTCTCATCCTGGGTGTAATATATCTGTTCGATATCCAGTTCACAGTAGTCTTCAACGAAAATAAAAACGTCTTTTATGTCGTTGACCGTTTTGCCGGTTGTTAAAATTATCGTCCAGGAAAGATAGCATAACTCCGGGTCAATCGATTGAATATCCGGGATTTCATCGTACACGGGTATGACAAGCATTTCACCGAGCCCGGCTAATTCATTGAACAGTGGATAAATGCTTGTTCCCCTCAGCAAAATTTCCCTTTCCGGCCTGAAATTGATCCTGAAAACCTTGAGCTCTTTTTCTTCGTTTTGAATCCCTGGCGGTTCTTTTTTTTTCTGTGCAACGGCGGGTTCACCATGGATGTTTTTAAAAGAATTCAATATGCTTTTTTCGTCAACGGTTACCGGCGCATCGGGATTGTCCAGCAAATACCCGATATGATCGCCTGCCTTTAATGCAAGGCTTATGATTTCCCTGTTTATCGGGATAATTTTTTTCCTGATGAGATCGAAAATCGTTTCAACTTCATGCGTAAAACCGGCTATTCGATCGAGCCCGAACATGCTGCCCGAGCCCTTTATTGTATGAAGCACCCTGAAAATATCATCGATTAATTCGTAGCTGCCGGGATTCTTTTCAAGATTAATCAGATTTTTTTCCATCGTTTGCAGGAGTTCTGTTACTTCATCATGGTATAGATCCAGGGATTTTTCATTGCTCATAATTTTAACTGATAATTCTAAAAAATGTCATGCCTGTCAAACCCACAGGTTTTAAATCTCGTTGTGAATTTTTCAGAAAGCTTCTCCTTTAATATTTTTATTTTACCTTTGTTTTTAATTAAATGGTTATTCAGGGATATAAGGAGCTGAATGAACGACAGGTCGCATTCTGTTATGCCGGCCAGGTCAAAGATGATATTTTTTTCATCAAGGAATTTTAAAAATTCGTTTTTTAATTCACCGATGAAATTAATCGTGGCATCTCCGGAGATTTTTATCATTATGTGATCGTCTTTCCTGTTTTTTTGTACATCAATCATAAGTTTATCTGATAATCATTCATGCAATCAGTTTTTTTATTGCAGACAGAATTTTTTCTTCATTGAACGGCTTGACTATCCACCCCGTTGCACCGGCTTCCTTCGCTTTTTCTTTCAAGTCTTCCTGTGTTTCTGTTGTCAGCACAAGCACGGGCGTTGTTTTATGATACTGATGTTTCCTGACATTTTTAATTAATTCTATACCGTCCATGACAGGCATATTGATGTCGGATATGACAAGTTTGACATCCTCGGTCAATTTGTTTAACGCATCACTTCCGTTTTCCGCTTCAATAACAGAATAGTTGTTGTTTTCCAGAGTTGTTCTTACAATAGACCTTAAGGAAGAAGAATCATCTGCAATAAGGATTTTTACACTCAAAATTTTCTCCGCCGGATTTATTTATTATTAATTATAAGACGAATGTTTGGCCTTAGTCAAAGTTATTTTTTTATTATTATAGAAAAAAAATTTTATCCCTGATTTTTTTTCTTTTTCTGTAAGAATAACCGTGTAGGAATAATCATACAGAATCGTTATGCGAGAAAACATTTTTATCGCAATGCAATTTTTATAAAATTAATATTGTTAATAACGATTTTATAAAAAATGAAAATTGTTTTTTATAAAATCGCTAATTTTTTAATATACGGGTATTCAATGCTCTCTTAATCAAAACTTGCCCGGTTGGGCAAAAATCGAAAAATTATCAAAAAAATAAATTCCTGGATAAATGAAAAATATTATATAATACATTATGAGAATAATGTTATGAAAAAAAATATTAAATTTGCTGCGGGTATTCTTATATTATTCATGCTTTTTTCCTGCATCAAACCTCCGAAAGGAACAAACGAAATCAATGTAACGAATCTGTTCAAGAATATTTTTGATGAATTGAACAGGGACAAGGACAGGCCCGAAGAGCAGCTTAAATTCTTCGAGGATATCCAGACAAATTTTCAGGCTGTAATAAGTTATTTCAGGGACACAACCGTTTATGTTTCGACAAGTGAAGCCGTGCCTGGGCCGGAAGATTTTGCCCACACTTTAAAAAATAACAGGATCATTACAGACAGGACGCTTTATGTAACGATGGAAGGCAGGAACATGCTTTTTTCATTCGACAACAAAACATGGTACCTTGACAAGAGCGACCCCGTGACAAGGATCGAAGGCGTGCAGAAAGATTATCATTTTGATACGAGGATCGAAGGGAATGATTTTTTTGTAAATTACAGGATGTCCTTCAGTCTGGGGCGGGCGCCGAAAATCGTCGATATTTCCAGGAAAAGAAAAGAAATCATTTCGCTGAAAAAAGGAATGGTGTTCGCCAGCTTTGATGAAAAAAAATGACGGATAATTTAAACCGTAAAATACTTGTAATACCGGCAGCCACGATTATTTCCTGGGATCTCAATCTGGGAGGCAATGTGGTTAACAGCCTGCCGTATGAAAACGGCACCTGCGTAAGGTCATTGCAGGACATCTATATTTTTTATAAAAGGAAAATGTTTTCGCTAAGTTTTGACAAACAGGACTGGAACGCGAATATCCTTTCGTTCAATGTCGAACCGGTATTCGAAGTAAAGGCCGTTGAAGACAACAGGATAGATTTTTATATTTCCGTATTCATAGATTAT
>JBJKSS010000111.1:0-12658 GCA_046703745.1 Spirochaetota bacterium | reverse complement strand
AAGCCGCCGTATACCCGGACATAGTCGAAACGAATTATACCCATTACATATACAAAAATACAACAAAATACCTGTATATGCAAATTGCAAAGGCGAGCATTTTTGAAAAGCAGGACAAGATAGAATGCGATAAAGTCAACGGTATAATCTACAAGTCGAACGGCGACATTAATACAAAAATAACTGCGGATAACGGCGTAATCGACCAGAAGGACAAGAAAGCGGTTTTCACCGGACATGTCGTTTTCGAAATGATGGATACAAAGACAAAGCTTCATTCCGACGAAATAATACTTGATTATGAAAAAAACAAGCTCTACAGTAAAAACGATGTTATTATAGAAAAGGATGACGGTTCATACCTTAAGGCAACTTCACTCGAAACCGATATAAATACCGAAGAATCGAAATTCACCAAAATGCAAATAAAATATTTTTATGACGAGGATAAAGAAAAAAAGGATAACGAAAAAAAGGAAGAGGAAAAGAAAAAGACGGAAGCAAAAAACCGTTCGGTATCCGTGCACTGATTGAAAAAAACAAAAAAAATATATAATTAATGTAAAAACAAATTACGCCGTGCTGTATTTCGGTTATTTATTATTTAACGGGTGGTTTGGGCAAAAGGATGCTATAAACAACAATATGAAAAATTTACTAATAATCATATCCTTACTTTTTTTCATTTCACCGGTTTATTCCAAGATCGAAGAGTTAAACCTCACTTCGGACAACGGGTATTACAAGGAAGTCAACAGCCAGAAGGTTTTCGTAGCGGAAGGAAATGCACATATACTGATCGACCAGAACGAAGTATTCTGCACGACCATAGAAATCTATCTTGACAAGAATGACAATGTAGAAAAGGCAATATTCAGGAAAAACATCATAATTTTCCAGGAAAACGACCAGATTCAGATAGGCGGGGAATACGCCGAGTACTATAAAAAGGAAAAGCAGTTCATTATCAGGGAGAATGCATTTTATATCGATATCAAGGAAGAGGTTGCCGTATTCGGGGACTCGATATACAACTATGAAAAGGAGCAGACTGCGATAATCCAGGGCAACATAAGGATGTACCAGAAGGAAATTTTCTGCAAGGGTGCCTTTGTAAAATATACGCGCAAGGACAAATTGATGGAGATAAGCGGGTTCCCGACAGTTGAAAACGAAGGCTCCACCTACAGTGCAAAAAAAATAATAATAAATGTTAAAGACAATACCTTCCTTCTTGAAGGCGGGCTCGAGGCCACCATATTAAACAATACCGAGGAAAAAAAAGAAGACAATAAAAATGGCGAAAAAAAATAACAAGACTGCGGAATACACGAAACCGGCAAAAACTATCAAAAAAAAATCAGGCGAACCTGCAAAAAAAACAGGCCCCGGCAGATCCTTAAAAAAACAGCCCGGGATCATCAGCCAGGATGTTTCGGTTCTTGAAGTTAAAAACCTTACCAAATATTTCGGGAAAAAGGCCGCAGTAAAGAATGCGTCTTTCAGCATGAAACAGGGCGAAATAGTGGGCCTTCTTGGGCCCAATGGAGCCGGCAAAACGACGATTTTTTACATGATCGTGGGATTCATAAAACCGACAGACGGCAATATTTTCATGGACAGCCACAAGATTACAATCCTGCCGATGTATAAAAGGGCAAAGCTCGGCATAAGCTATCTCTCACAGGAAGCGTCCATTTTCAGAAAACTCACAGTTGAAGAAAACATAGAGGCCGTACTTGAAATCCTTGACATCAGCGATGAAGAAAAAAGAAGGCGCAAGGATGAGGTTATATGCGACCTCGGCATCGGCCACCTTGCAAGCCAGAAGGCCTATACATTATCCGGCGGTGAAAGAAGACGAACCGAAATCGCAAGGGCGCTTGTCATCAATCCGAAATTCCTTCTTATGGACGAGCCGTTTGCCGGCATAGATCCGATTGCCGTAAGCGACATACAGGAAATAGTATCCAATCTTAAAAAAAAAGGCATCGGCGTCCTGATAACGGATCACAATGTGAGGGAAACCCTCTCTATAACAGACAGGGCCTACATAATAAATCTCGGCGATATTTTCAGATCAGGCACATCAAAGCAGCTTGTAAATGATCCTATGGTAAGGAAGCTTTATCTGGGCGAAGATTTTTCTTTCTGATTATCCCCTGTCCGGTTTGATAAGAAGCTCTTCGGGGATCTCTATTTCTATAAAATAACTGTTCTCATCTTCCATTTCTTCCTGTTCCGAATTAATAAGGTAGGCATTGAGTTTTGCCACATTCGCCTCGTCCAGGTTAAGGAATTCTATGCCTATTTCATAGGATTTGTTATCAGGGTTCATTTCCACACGAACGACCCTTCCGCCGCTTTCGAATGAATCCGTAGAATTCTTGTCATAAAATTTGACATCTATATTTGTCCCAATATCTATGGGCTTGTTGTATTTCAATAAAACGCCGCAAGCGCTCATGTTCACCGATTTGCCCTGATCAAGGGGCTTGCTCTCGCTGTTTTTTATTATATTTATATTAATATCAAAATTACTTTTTACCCTTTTAAATCTTCTATTATCCATAAAAATCTCCGCTTTGTCGTTATATGATTAAAATTATAGAAGATTGAAATAATAAATGCAAATAAAATATTATTTTTTGAAATTATTCCAAAATAATGCCGGTAAGTTTGCGGTAAATCTCCGCCTGTTTGTCATCCATCGCCCCTTCGTCCGTTTCATGATCATAACCCAGAAGATGCAAGATACCGTGGAGAGCCAGAAATTCGATTTCTTCGCCAAACGAATGATCAGAGCCCTTTGAAAAATCAATGACATACGGCACCGAAATAACGATGTCGCCGAGGAATTTCGAATGAATAAAATCGATGCCTTCACCCTCAACCTGTGAAAAGGAAAGAACGTTCGTGGGCCGGTCCTTCCCGAAATATTTTTTGTTCAGTTCCCGGATATTTTCATTATCGGTAAAAACAACGGAGCACGAATGCCCTTTTAAGGCCAGCACTTTCATGACCCGTTTGATCCATTTTGTCAACCCGGGCTCATCTATCAATTTTGAGTATTCTGCATCGTCATACGAAATATCAACAAACCGTTTCATGTAGCCAGCACAAACCTTTCTCGTATCATTTTGCTCCGGCATTGGCCAGTATCTTGACTATATCGGCCAGCCCTTTTTCCCTTGCAATTGCCAGCGCGGAATTCGATTTCACATTGACTTTTGCCTTTGCATTTATAAGCAGTTTTACAATATCTGCATGGTTTGCCATAACGGCCCACAACAGGGCTGTGATATTGCCTTTTCCCATGGCATTAACATCCGCACCGGCATCTATCAGTAATTTTACGAGCCCCGGGTTATCTCCGTAGTAAGATGCGAGCATAAGCGGTGTATAACTGTAGTAATCCTTCAGGTTAACATCGGCGTTGGCATTGATCAACAGCTCTGCGATCCTGGCATTGCCGGCAATGCAGGCGCGGTGCAATGCGGTATCGCTTGTCAGATTATCTTTAATATTGACATCCGCGTTGTTTTGCAAAAGAAGTTTAACTTCATCAATGTTGCCCGATTTTACGGCAAACATCAGTGCCGTATTGCCGTTTTCATCTTTTGCATTTACATCGGCGCCGTCTTTAATATCTTCCTTCATGGCATTCAGGTCCCCCCTGATGGATGCTTCAAGCAGCCCCCTGCAGAATAAACCCGATGCCGTCAAAACAAACATCATCATTAAAACAAGTCGTTTCATTTTATTTCTCCCGAATTAATTTATTTAAATTTCAATTTCGTTACTGTCGAATATTTCCCTGACCTCGGTCATCAGTTTGCCCTTTGACAGCAAAACCGACACCATAACCCCTGCTTTTACTTCTGCGTACGATTTTATGATTTTATCATCTTTGGCCGCAATTGAATAACCGCGCAGCAAGGTGCGCAGGGGGCTTATGTCATTAAGTTTCTGAACAAGCATTGAAAAATGCTGCCTTTTGTTATTGATCATGACAAGAAATACGCTCCTGAATTTATCCACTACATGTGAATAATCCTGGAGGTAATTCTCATAAATATTCTTTAAAAGTATTTTAAGCCTGTCAATACGGCAATTTCCCAGCCTGTAATAAATTTTTTCAAGGTAATTGTCGAAGCTTGCCTGTATTCTCAGCCTGAAAGCATTTATCGAGTTGGCGAGCTCTTCGGCATTACGCACAACGATCTCTGCCGCAGCAGAAGGAGTCGGTGCCCTCAGATCGGCGCAAAAATCTGCTATTGTAAAATCTATCTCATGCCCGATGCCCGTGATCACAGGTATCCCCGATTCATGTATGGCATAGGCGACTGTCTCTTCATTAAAGGCCCAGAGATCCTCGATGGAGCCTCCGCCCCTTGCCACAATAAGCACATCGGTTTTGTATTCCGTGTTGTTTTCATAATGATAATTTGCACATTTTATCGCTTTTGCAATTTCTTCCTTCGCACCCTCCCCCTGCACAAGCGCCGGAAAAACAGTAATCTTCAGTGAAGAGAACCGCCTCTTTAAAACATTCAGAATATCCTTTAATGCCGCTCCTGTAGGAGAAGTGACTATGCCAATATGGGTTGGGAATTCAGGAAGGGGCTTTTTGTTTGCAGGATCGAAGAGCCCAAGACCGGAAAGCTTCTGCTTTAACAATTCAAATTTTACCGAAAGCTCGCCTGCTCCAAGCGGCATGATGCGGCTGACTATTACGGAATACTCGCCTCCGCGTTCGTAAACACTCATCCTGCCGTCAACAAGCACTTCCTTGCCATCCTTCAAATTCCTGAAAATATCGGGATTATTGAAAACCTGCAAATTATTCCTGAAAATAACCGCCTTGATGCTTGAAAATTCGTCCTTCAGGCTGAAATAATAATGCCCGCTGGACGAAGGGCGCAGATTGGACACTTCTCCCTTTAAAAAAACCGACGGGTATGACGACTCGAGATTGTTTTTTATGAGTTTGGTAAATTCGCTGATGGACAGATATTTTGTATTGTTCATAAAGATATTAATTATTATTTTAAAAATAAAAAAAATATGGTAATTTTCTTTCGTGAATACATATAGCATAATTAATAATATAAAAATATATCTTTAATGTTTTTTTTCAATTTTAATTTGAATTGTAAACAGCGGATTTTATTCCGATCCGCCATTTATGGAGCGTTGCCATGAAAACATTGATCCTTGACGGCATATTTGCATATAAAGACCCTGATGATTCATTTGACGGTAAAACCCCCCTTGAAATCATCAAGGAAAAGTCCCGTGTCAACGGGTTTGACCGTTTTATCCTGATTCAAAACGGCAATATCAAAAAGGTGCCCGAAAACATCAAGAATGTAGTTATAAACGACCTGTCTTGCAGGAACATACTTGCCGTGATTCTCAGGGAAGCAAAGGATACGGATACGGTTTGTGTTTTCAATGCGGCAAATCCGCTCTATGACCCGGAATTCATGGATAAAATGCTCAGGCAGCATGAGAAATACCTGGCGGATTATACCTATTCACTCGGATACCCCGGCGGTCTCCTGCCACAAATAATCAACAAGAATATAATAAAGGAGCTAATCGAACTCGTCAGTGACAGCGATGAAACAAGGGAAGACTATCTCTTTCATGCAATATCAAAAGACATCAATTCATTCGATATAGAAACCGTATTGTCTGACTATGATCTGCGTATTTTCAGGATAAGTTTCGGCCTTAAGGACGCCGGCGAAGAGGTATTCACAAAAAAAATGTTCGATTTTTTCAAAACCGGGTACACAGTTGATGCAATAACCGAATACCTGAACAGCAGCATCGATAAAATCTACACAACCATTTATCTTGTGAACATGGAAATCACCAACCGTTCACCGGTTTCAAGCATTTACCTGCCCGGCTGTGATGAACCCGAGACCTTTATGGATGTCGAACTGGCAAAAAAAATCATAACAGAGGCAGTTAATGAAAACGGCAGTATTCGTTTTGTCCTGGGCGGCATGGGAGAGCCCCTTGTCCATCCCGGAATTTCAAAGATCATCAATCATATAACCGGGTGCAATGCCGAGGCCATTATCGAAACAACCGGGTATAATGCGGAATGCATTCTGAACGATGATTCGATAGACAGGGAAAAGGTGATTTTTGTCTGCAAGATCGACTGCCATGATGAAGAAACTTATGGAAAGATTCATTCGGGTTTTGATTACAGGAACGCGATCCGGGCCCATCAGTCCCTGATTGAAAAGGGATTCAGATGCTACAGGCTCATCACAAGGATGGCCGAGAATGAAATTGAAATCGAAAAATTCATAAGGAACAAAGAAACGGACAAGCTTATAATCAGGAAATTCTCCAGGTATTGCGAAATGCTGCCCGATAAAAAAGTTGTCGATCTTTCGCCGCTCGAGAGGATCCCGTGTTTTCACCTTCGCAGGGAAATCAATGTCCTCCCGGACGGTAAGGTTACTCCCTGCATTTATTCCAGATACAAGGGTGCAATAGGTGATTTGAACAATGAAAATTTGGGATCAATAATAGACAAGATGAAAGTTTTATATTCAAATAATGCCAGAAAAGACTATATGGATTTTTGCATTAATTGCGATGACTACTACATTTTTAACTTTTAAAACCAAAAAAAATCAACATTCTAACAAGGAACCATTATGGCTGAATTTATTAAACGAACCGGATTATTCATGCAGGCAAGGCTTAATTCCAAAAGAATGCCCGGAAAATCATTATTGAACATAGGCGGCAAGCCGCTCATAGTGCAGTGCATGGAAAGACTCCAGGTTGTTCCTGCGGACTGCAGGGCTATACTCACAACAAGGGAGAGTGAACCTTATTTCAAACCGCTCGCAGAATCCCTCGGATGGGAAGTATTTGTCGGAGACGAGCAGAATGTTCTCAAAAGATACGTGGAAGCCGCAAATTTTTTTAAAGTCAACACGATAATAAGGGCAACCGCGGATAACCCTCTTTTATCATCCGAAATTGCCAGTGAAACACTCGATTTATTCAACAAGGGAAACTGCGACCTCGCTTATCTTCAGCCTGTGCCGTACGGCAGCGGTGTTGAGGTCATCAGCGCCAATGCATTGACCCTTGCTTTGCAGAAAACAACGGTGCCTTACCATCTCGAACATGTTACCCCGTATATATACGAGCACAAGGAAACCTTTAAAATAAGAGAGGGACGGTTTACCGATGAAGATGTGCACAGAAATGATGTAAGACTTACGGTCGATACCAGGGAAGATTACGAAAAAATGAACCATCTTTTCAGGGAACTGGACAAAAAAATCCAGAGCATGAAAATAAAAACAGTAATCGAAACCTATGACCAGATGAAGTTCTTAAAATACAAACGTTTGTTGTTTATCACAGCCTATACCGAAAGTTACGGCATGGGGCATCTCAAAAGAACCGGCCTGTTATCTGAAAAACTGAAAAGGGACTTCAATATCTTTTTTTCATTCAAGCTCGGCAGCAAAAATGTCCTCACCGAAAACAGGAAATCCGATATAAATTACATAGAATATGACAAGTTGAAAGAGTCCGTGAACAAATACGGTGCATTCGACAGGGTAATAACCGATCTGAGGGACACAACCCCGGAAGAGATGAAGCTTTATAAAACACTCGGGCCGGTAATAAGTATCGATGATATGGGCCCCGGCGGCAGGACAAGCGATTTCAGCATCAGGACACTGCCTTCTCTGAGGAGCCAGGTTACCTGTAATTTTGACGGTATTGAATATATGATCACGGACACAAAAAAGGACAGGGAAACAAACAGGAAGAAGGGAAATCCGTCAAAAAACATCCTTGTTACATTCGGAGGGAGCGATCCGGGTGCATTGACAGTTCCTGTTGCCGCTTCCATGTCAAAATCCGGTTATAACGTAACTGTAATAATAGGGCCGTATAACAGGAACAATCTGGACAGGATAGAAAATTGCAATATCATCAGGGATGTGCAGGACATTGGAGAATACATAAAGGCGTCCGACCTTGTCATCACATCTTTCGGCATGACATTTTTTGAATCAATGATCCTGGAAAAACCCGTGCTTGTCATAAACCCGACTGTTTACCATGACAGTCTCACAGAAAATTTCAATTACCCGTATTATATCAAGAGAAACACCGAAATCTTTGAGGCCCTTAAAACTACATTTGACCAGTTTGAAATCGTGCTTAACGATGCAATGGAAAAATTAATAGGCGAGGATGCATTCAACTACGAAAATGAGTCTTCAGTCATAAAAACATTTTTCAACAGGAAAATGGGCTCAAAATTCAATGAAATAGTAAATTTTGTCAAAAAATGGGTGCCCCAAATGAATATTTGTCCGCATTGTTCCTCAATAAATGATGCGGTTATCTTCAGATCGGATAAATTCAACATGGTAAAATGCAGGAAATGCGGACTGATTTATCTTGTATATTTTACTGATGACAACAAAAACTATGAAAAGGAATATTTCCTTGAAGAATATGAAAAATCGTATGGCAGGACCTATGAAGACGACAGGAACAACATAAACAGGCTTTCGGACAGCAGGCTCGACATAATCAACACTCAAATCAATTCGGGCACTTTGCTGGATTTTGGCAGCGGACTGGGGTTCTTTGCCGAAAGAGCGGAAAGCAGGGGATTTAAAACCCTTTCGATAGATATATCAAAATATGCAACGGATTATATTAAAAACAAACTGAAACTCAATTCTGTCCGCGGCAATGAATATTTGCTTGAAAAGGATGAAAACAAATTTGATGTAATAACCGGTTTTTATGTAATAGAACATATCAAGGATTTTAAAAAACTGCTGTTTTTATTCACAAACCATTTAAAGCAGTATGGCATTCTGGCACTTTCAACGCCCAATGCAGACGGTATAAGCATAAAAAGGAATTTCACGGATTATGCTTATAAACACCCTGAGGATCACAATTATATATTTTCGCCGAAATTCATGCAAAATTTGCTGAGGGAATACGGTTATACAAACATAAAGATCAATGTCACAGGTATCCATCCTGACAGGTTCACAAAATCAGAAAAACTGGCAAATAACAAATATTTCATTAAATTTATCAATTTTTATGCTCGAATATTTAAACTGGGGGATACTTTTGAAATCTATGCCCGTAAAAGATAAATCATATTGTCATTAAAGGAAAAGCTTTATTTTTTTAAGACTGCTTATTATATTTGCATTTGTTGTTTTCAATAATATTTCTTCCTGGCCGATGGAAGACAATTACAGTCCGATAACCGGGCTGATTGATGAATTGAAACTGAATTACTCATATAATGCCGAAAGAAATTCGCTTGTTATTCAAAAAGGCGTAAAATCTGCGCAGATAATGAATGATATGCCTTATATATTCGCCGGCGGCAAAAAATATTTCGTCGGTTCATTCGTGATGTCGGAAGATGGCCGTTTTTTCCTTCCCGATGACGCAATCTGCCTCCTGAAGAATTATTTTTCAGGCTCAAGCCTGTTTGCCGGTGCCGTGAAAAGCACACGGGAACATGCAAACCCCGATGACTTTTTTTTAGATATCAAATCACATGAAAAAAGCGGCGTAACGATTGATTCCGGGGAACTGTCAGCCAATAATGATATCAACGTCAAGAATAATTATGTATTCAGTTACGAGGATGATAACAAGCCGAAAAAAATTAAAATCAATGCAATAATACTTGATCCGGGCCATGGAGGCAGTGACCCGGGAGCGATAGGATTCAACGGAACCGAGGAAAAAAACATCAATTTGAAAACTGCATTGATTCTGCGAAACAAGCTTGTTGAAAAATTTCCCGATAAGAAAATCATCATGACGAGGGATAAGGATGTTTTCATTCCCCTTGAAAAAAGATCACAGATAGCCAATTATGTCTTCAACAAATACGGGGCTTCCCTGTTTGTTTCCATACATGTGAATGCATCAAGATCGTATAAAACCTACGGATTTGAAACATGGATACTTGTGGAGGAATACAGAAGAAACATTTTGAAAAAAGGTGAAATTACAAAAGACAAGGATGTTGAAAAAGTGCTTAACTCCATGCTGAATGACGAAATATTTCAGGAATCCAAATCACTGGCAAAAAAAGTTCAAAGCAGTATGGAAAAAGAAATCGGCAGTGTTTCTTTGAACCGCGGGATAAAGGAACAAACCTATTTTGTCATTAAAAAATCGATAATGCCGGCCATTCTTGTTGAAATCGGATTCAACACAAATAAATATGAAGAGATAAGATTGACAAAATATGAATATTTAAATAAAATTGCCGATGCAATTTTTAAAGGAACGGTGAATTTCATAGATGAATTTGAGAAGACTTACGGTTTTACTAAATGATTTTGTTGAAGACAATATTAACGGGATAATCATAGCCGCTATAATCCTGGTAAATATTATCGGTTTTTTTGCAACCAGTAACAATACTTACAGGGCGTTTTTATTCTATCCGAACAGACAAAAAAACATGCTGATTGCCGAAAAAAGGGATATCATCAGAAAATTTTCTGAAAAAGACAGGATAAAAAATACCGTTGAGGAATTACTCCTCGGCCCGATTAATCCCGATGTGCAGAACATCATTCCAAACAGTGCAAAGTTGTTGAATGTAATCGTGTCCGGCAATACCGTTAAACTTAATTTTAACAGGGAAACCGTGATGGATATTGATACATCAAGAGAAAAAAAACCTTCTTTATATTACGAACTGGTACTGGACAGCATAGTCGATTCAATATGTATTCAGTTTAGAAACATCAAGAAAGTTTATTTTTATTTTGACGGCAAGGAATATGAATACCTCAACACATTCGGACCGCTTGGAAACGGATTGAGACCCGATTATTCCATCTTAAAAAAATAATTTTTTTATATTATCAAATTATATTTAATGATAGTTATTGCCGAATAATATTACTGAAGAGAACAGTTTAAAATAAGGCGCATAACGCTTTAATTTATATTTTTTTTTATAATATTTAAAAAAAAATATATTTTTTTTACATAATTTGTTGACTTTTTTATTAGTATTCGTATAATAAAAAAGGAAATCAATATGTAATTGTATATAAAGAAGGAGAAAAAATATGAGAAAACTGGTAGCATTACTGCTTGTTTCGATTATGGCTATAAATTTAAATTTATATGCAGATAAAGCAGTGTTGATCGATTTTAACAGATTAAAGGCCAATGGTGACGGAGTACCTGCTGACAGTCTCGATCAAACAGCACCTCAGATGACAGATTACACAAATCATGATCCGATTAATAGAACGCAGCATATGCCGACTTTGATTGATTATTCGGCAATTGCAAAGGAAATCGGTTCCAATTTTAGCGACGAAGAGTTAAAAAAAGTTGCTGTTTCATTATCATCCTACAACTGGGATGTATTCTTGAATTCATCGGCAGCTTCAAATAACAATAAAACGTATTCCTATGCAAAAGAGTGGCATACAAAATTCGTTCCCGTACTGGCCGACGACACTGATCTTGTCAACGTTCCTAAAAGTGATTCTACAACGCCTCCTGCCGGAATGACAATACTCGGCATAAGGGTACGTTTTCCTGAAACACCGTACAATTGCTGGGCCATAATCCAGCCTCCTTTTGAAATCCCTGCTTATGAAAACATAACAACAGATTATAAGGGTAATCCGCTGCCAGCTGACCAGTTGAATGATCCAAAAAATTACGGGTCAAAATTTGAACACGGCTACGGGGTCGTTAAAAATGTGGGAGTTTTAAAATCCATTGATTTAAAAATCTACGGCTGCCAGTTTAAAAACTCAATCGGCATTATTCTTAAGGATGACAATAATATAACAACAGAGTATGATATGCCCCAATATCTTGATTTTGACGGCTGGAGGAAACTCACATGGAACAATCCCAACTATATAACCAATGCAGCCAACAGAAATCTTTATATTGTTCCCCTTTATCCAAGAAGTGAACCTTATGTAAAAATTTACGGTTTCAGGATTTACAGACAGGGCGACCAATACGGCGGGGACTTTGTTACCTATATCAAGGATGTTGTAATTACTTATGACAAGGCAACAATAGAAACCGAAAATGCACCAATTGAAAATGAAGAAGCATGGGGTATTCTCAGACAAAGAACATTGGAAGCAAAAGACAGGGAATTAAGAAAAATCGGACACAACCAGATATTAAGATACATCGAAAAATTAAAAATGCACCAGGAAACGCCTGCTACAACTACAACCACTACAACCACGACTCCGACTACCAAAACTACTACACCTACTACTACTACACCTACTACCAAAAAACCGTAACTTCTTAGCTTAATATAAAATATTAAAGCTGTTCCTTTTTAACAGGGGAACAGCTTTTTTTATGGTGCCGCAACCAGGATAAATTTTATTATAAACAATTTTTGTTAATAATGGATATTGGGTAATTTAAAAATTTTTTAAAATTTAAATTCATCCAGGGGCGGCACTAGTGCTCTGGCCGCATGATTTTAAATTTTCTTGTATTTAAAAATTTTACGTGCATCTTTTGTTGTGAATTTCCAATTTATTTTAATTTCATTCTTATTCATTTGTTTGCAAAAAGTATTAACTTC